>NZ_JBCGFQ010000062.1:0-27919 GCF_040984075.1 Pseudomonas sp. I2 | reverse complement strand
AGGATAAGCTGGGGGTTCGCGGTGGGGCAACTAGAGCAATACCCGTCAGTTAAGCGGCCCCAAAGCCCGCCACCGCGAATGGGATATAATCCGACCCACCTCTTCGACTCGCCCGCCGACCATGTCCTGCAACCGCCACAAGATCCACTTCCTGCGCGAACTGATCCCGTCCTTCGACTGTGAGCCCGGCTGCCACGACTGCTGCGGCCCGGTCACCACCTCGGCCGAAGAGATGGCCCGGCTGCCACGCAAGTCCCGCGCCGAGCAGGAGGCCGCGCTGGAGCGCCTGGACTGCGTGCACCTGGGCCCCGAGGGATGCACGGTGTACCAGGAGCGGCCGCTGATCTGCCGCCTGTTCGGCACCACGCCACGCATGGCCTGCCCGCGGGGGCGCGGGCCTGCGCAGATGATCGAGCCCGAAGCCGAGCAGCTCGTCCACCAGTACATCGCCAGCACCCGCCAGGTGCTGGTCTGACGCTCAGTCCGGGATCGGCAGGCAGAGGCTTTCCTTCACCTCTTCCATGACGATGTAGCTCTTCGACTCCCGCACATGGGGCAGCTTGAGCAGGATGTCGCCAAGCAGCTTGCGGTACGAGGCCATTTCCGAGATGCGCGCTTTCACCAGGTAGTCGAAGTCGCCCGATACCAGGTGGCACTCCAGCACATGAGGCAGCTTGAGCACGGCACGGCGGAACTCCTCGAAGGTATCGCCGGACTTGTAGTCCAGGCTGATCTCGACGAATACCAGCAGGCTGCCCTTGAGGTGCTGCGGATTGAGCCGGGCGTTGTAGCCCATGATGATCCCCTCGCGCTCCAGCCGGCGCACACGCTCGGTGCATGGCGTGGTGGAAAGGCCGACCTTCTCGCCCAGTTCGGTGAACGAGATGCGCCCGTCGTTTTGCAGGATACGCAGGATGTTGCGGTCGATCTTGTCCAGTTCACGCTTGCTCTGGTGCTGGGTTCTCATAGGGGATGCCCCTCCACAAAAGGCGACTATGCCGAGAATTCTCGCCAAATATAGGCTTTTATATAGTGAAATGCACTGGCCTGTCCTTCTTATACTGCGCCCATCCAAGCCATTTCAACAAAAGACTGCGGCAAGCCGCGTGCGAGGGATAAACAATGCGAGTTCTGGTACTTGGTAGCGGTGTGATCGGAACCGCCAGTGCCTATTATCTGGCCCGGCAAGGTTTCGAAGTCGTGGTGGTCGATCGCCAGCCGGCGGTGGCCATGGAGACCAGCTTCGCCAACGCTGGCCAGATCTCGCCGGGCTATGCCTCGCCCTGGGCCGCGCCGGGCGTGCCGCTGAAGGCCATCAAGTGGCTGCTCGAGCGCCATGCCCCGCTGGCCATCAAGCTCACCGGCAACGTCGACCAGTACCTGTGGATGGCGCAGATGCTGCGCAACTGCACCGCCAACCGCTACGCGGTGAACAAGGAGCGGATGGTGCGCCTGTCCGAGTACAGCCGCGACTGCCTCGACGAACTGCGCGCCGAGACCGGTATCGCCTACGAAAGCCGCACCCTGGGCACCACCCAGCTGTTCCGCACCCAGGCCCAGGTGGATGCGGCGGCCAAGGACATCGCCGTGCTCGAGCAATCCGGCGTGCCATACGAGTTGCTCGATCGTGACGGTATCGCCCGCGTCGAGCCGGCCCTGGCTGGGGTGAAGGACATCCTCGCCGGCGCCCTGCGCCTGCCCAACGACCAGACCGGCGACTGCCAGCTGTTCACCACCAAGCTCGCCGAGATGGCCATCAAGCTGGGCGTCGAGTTCCGCTTCGGCCAGGACATCCAGCGCCTGGACTGCGCCGGCGACCGTATCAATGGCGTGTGGATCGACGGCAAGCTGGAAACCGCCGACCGCTACGTCCTGGCCCTGGGCAGCTACTCGCCGCAGATGCTCAAGCCGCTGGGCATCAAGGCTCCGGTGTACCCGCTCAAGGGCTACTCGCTGACCGTGCCGATCACCGATCCGGACATGGCGCCGACCTCGACCATCCTCGACGAGACCTACAAGGTCGCCATCACCCGTTTCGACAACCGCATCCGTGTCGGGGGCATGGCCGAGATCGCCGGCTTCGACCTTTCGCTGAACCCGCGTCGGCGCGAAACGCTGGAGATGATCGTCAACGATCTTTATCCTCGCGGCGGCGACCTGAGCCAGGCCAGCTTCTGGACCGGCCTGCGCCCGGCGACCCCGGACGGCACGCCGATCGTCGGCGCTACCTCCTTGCGCAACCTGTACCTCAATACCGGTCACGGCACCCTGGGGTGGACCATGGCCTGTGGTTCTGGCCGCCTGCTGGCCGACCTGATCGCGCGCAAGAAGCCGCAGATCAGCGCCGAGGGCCTCGACATTTCGCGTTATGGCAAAAATCAGGAGATCGCCAAGCATGCCAATCCAGCGCCAGCTCACCAATGAGCGCATGAGCCAGATCGTCGTTCACAACGGTACCGTCTACCTGGCGGGCCAGGTGGGTGACGACATGGATGCCGGGATCGAGCAGCAGACCCGCGAGACCCTGGCCAACATCGAACAGTTCCTCGAGCAGGCCGGCACCGACAAGACCCGCCTGCTCTCGGTGACCATCTACCTGAAGGACATCGACGCCCACTTCCAGGGCATGAACGCGGTGTGGGACCAGTGGCTGCCCCAGGGCGTCGCGCCGGCCCGCGCCACGGTCGAGGCCAAGCTGTGCGAGCCAGAGATCCTCGTCGAGATGTCGGTGATCGCCGCACTGCCGTAAACCGTTCCCTCACCCTGGTGCGGCGGGCACTACCCCTCACCCGTCGCGCCAGGGGCTTATCGATAACCAGAACTGCCAGAAGGCTGCCGCCATGCGTCCTGCCCGTGCCCTGATCGACCTCCAAGCCCTTCGCCACAACTACCGTCTGGCCCGTGAACTGTCCGGCGCCAAGGCCCTCGCCGTGATCAAGGCCGATGCCTATGGCCATGGCGCGGTGCGCTGCGCCCTTGCCCTGGAGGCCGAGGCCGACGGTTTCGCCGTCGCCTGCATCGAGGAGGCGCTGGAGCTGCGCGCCGCCGGGATCAAGGCGCCGGTGCTGCTGCTCGAAGGCTTCTTCGAGGCCAGCGAGCTGGCGCTGATCGCCGAGCACGACCTGTGGTGCGTGGTGCATTCGTTGTGGCAACTGGAGGCCATCGAAAAGGCCCAGGTGCACAAGCCGCTGAACATCTGGCTGAAGCTGGACACCGGGATGCATAGGGTCGGCCTGCACCCGAAGGACTACCACGACGCCTACCAGCGCCTGCTGGCCAGCGGCAAGGTGGCGCGCATCGTGCTGATGAGCCACTTCGCCCGTGCCGACGAGCTTCAGGCCGACGCCACCGCGCAGCAGGTGGCGGTGTTCGAGGCGGCGCGCCAGGGCCTGGCCGCCGAGTGCAGCCTGCGCAACTCGCCGGCGGTGCTGGGTTGGCCGCAGGTGCCGAGCGACTGGGTGCGCCCGGGCATCATGCTGTATGGCGCAACGCCCTTCGAGGTGCCCCAGGCCCAGGCCGAACGCCTGCAGCCCGTGATGACCCTGCAATCGCGCATCATCGCCGTACGTGAGCTGCCGGCCGGCGAGCCGGTCGGCTATGGCGCCAAGTTCATCAGCCCACGCCCGACCCGCGTCGGTGTGGTCGCCATGGGTTATGCCGATGGTTACCCACGCCAGGCACCTACCGGCACCCCGGTGATGGTCGCCGGCAAGCGCACCCAACTGATTGGCCGGGTTTCGATGGACATGCTCTGCGTCGACCTGACCGACGTGCCGCAAGCGACCGTCGGCAGCCCGGTGGAGTTGTGGGGCAAGCAAGTGCTGGCCAGCGAAGTGGCGCTATTGGCGGGGATGATCCCCTACCAGATCTTCTGCAACCTCAAGCGCGTGCCGCTGGACTATATCGGCGAATGAGGCGCTGAAGCGGACAGGCTGCGGGGCGAAGTGTTGTAAATACTGAACGGCGTTGCCATCATATCGTTCACACTTCTCCCCCACCTCGACCGTTTCAGGAGGCTCCAGCTTTGGACGTCGGTGAACGACTGCAAGCCATCCGCAAGCTCAAGGGCCTGTCCCAGCGTGAACTCGCCAAGCGTGCGGGCGTGACCAACAGCACTATCTCGATGATCGAGAAGAACAGCGTGAGCCCGTCGATCAGCTCCCTGCGCAAGGTGCTCAGTGGCATTCCCATGTCCATGGTCGAGTTCTTCTCCGTCGAGCTGGCGCCGGAAAGCCCCACGCAGATCGTCTACAAGGCCCACGAACTGATCGACATCTCCGACGGTGCGGTGACCATGAAGCTGGTGGGCAAGTCGCACCCCAACCGGGCCATCGCCTTTCTCAACGAGGTCTACCCGCCGGGTGCCGACACCGGCGAAGAGATGCTCACCCATGATGGCGAGGAAACCGGCATCCTGCTCGAAGGCCGCCTGGAGCTGGTGGTCGGCACCGAGACCTTCATTCTCGAGGCCGGCGACAGCTACTACTTCGAAAGCACCCGCCCGCACCGTTTTCGCAACCCCTTCGACGAGCCCGCCCGGCTGATCAGCGCGGCCACGCCTTCCAACTTCTGAATGGCTGCGCGGCATGTTGTCGCGGCTATACCCTTTCGAACACTAGGGTTGTTCCGCTCACCTCCGGGATCCCGCTATACTTTCCAACGCCCGCGTATCCCGTGGCCGCGGGCGTGATTAGCCACCATGAGGGTGTACGCGTGAACCAAATCAAGAAGATGCTGGCCCTACCAGCAGCCGTAGTAGCCCTTTGGGCAATCAATGCACACGCAGCGACCAATGACGATATCGCCAAGCGCCTGGAGCCGGTCGGCCAGGTGTGTATCCAGGGCCAGGAGTGCAAGGGCATGGAAGTGGCCGTTGCCGCTGGCGGCGGCGGAGCCAAGACCCCGGACGAAATCATCGCCAAGCATTGCAACGCCTGCCACGGCAGCGGCCTGCTCGGCGCGCCGAAGATCGGCGACACCGCCGCCTGGAAGGAGCGGGCGGATCACCAGGGCGGCCTCGACGGCATCCTGGCCAAGGCCATTACCGGCATCAACGCCATGCCGCCGAAGGGGACCTGCGCCGATTGTTCGGACGAGGACCTGATGAACGCCATCAAGAAAATGTCCGGTCTGTGAGTTGCACCTGATCACGCCACGGCCTGCCTTCATGGCGTGATGCTGTTCACTCAAGACGTGTAGCGACCCTTTTCGCGGGCAAGCCCGCTCCCCCGGATTCGGCGCCGACTTCGAAAGTGGCGCGGCCCTTGTGGGAGCGGGCTTGCCTGCGATGGGCTGCAAAGCAGCCCCAACGCTTTGCCCATGGGCCCATGCAGCAAAACCAGGCAGGCAAGGGTCCAACCCCCTGTATGCATGGATGTCACAGGAGGCACCGATGGCGCAACGCTGTTCCCTCGATGCGGCGGTCGACCAGGTGCTGGCTCGCCTGCCCGCCCATATCCACCTGGGCCTGCCGCTCGGCCTGGGCAAGCCCAACGCCTTCGTCAACGCGCTTTACGCCCGGGTGCGTGAGCTGCCCGAACGTCGCCTGACGATCTACACCGCCCTGAGCCTGGGCCGCCCGCCCTTGGGCGACGGCCTGCAGCAGCGCTTCCTCGAACCTTTCGTCGAGCGTGTGTTCGCCGACTATGAGGAGCTCGATTACCTGGCCGACCTGCGGGGCGACAACCTGCCCGCGAACATCCGCATCGAACAGTTCTTCGTGCAGCCCGGCAGCCTGCTGAACAGCGACCTCGCCCAGCAAGACTATGTCAGCAGCAACTACAGCCACGCCGCCCGCGATATCAACGCCAAGGGCCTGAACCTGGTCGCCCAGCTGGTGGCGGCCACGCCCGAGTGCCCTGGCCGCTTGAGCCTGTCGTGCAATCCCGACATCACGCTCGACCTGCTGCCGATGATCGCCCGTCGCCGTGCCGCCGGCGAAACCATCCTGTTGCTGGGCCAGGAGCATGTCGAGCTGCCCTATATGCCGGGCGATGCCGAGCTTGCCGAGGACGCCTTCGACCTGCTGATCGACGAGCCCGAGCGGCGCCGCCTGTTTTCCACCCCGAACATGCCGGTCACGACCCAGGACCACTGCATCGGCCTGTTCGCCAGTGCCCTGGTGCGCGATGGCGGTACGCTGCAGGTCGGCATCGGCGCCATGGGCGATGCGCTGACCGCGGCCTTGCTGGCGCGCCACGGCGACAACGCAGGTTACCGGGCGCTGCTCGCCGAGTTCGAGCCGGGCCCATGGCAGGGGCTGATCGACAGGGAAGGGGGCCTGGAGACCTTCGCCGAGGGTCTGTACGGCTGCAGCGAGATGTTCGTCAACGGCCTGCTGGCGCTGGTCGAAGCGGGCGTGGTACGGCGCTGCGCCGATGAGCGGGGAACGCTGGTGCATGGCGGTTTCTTCCTCGGCCCTCGGGCCTTCTACCAGCAACTGCGGGAAATGCCGCTCGGGCAACGCGAGCGCTTCGCCATGAGCGCTATCAGCTTCATCAACGAGCTGTATGGCGAGGAAGACCTCAAGCGTCGCCAGCGCCGCGATGCGCGCTTCGTCAACACGGTGTTCGGCATGACCCTGCTCGGTGCCGGGGTGGCTGACCAACTGGAAGATGGGCGAGTGCTCAGCGGTGTGGGTGGGCAATACAACTTCGTCGCCCAGGGCCATGCCCTGGAAGGCGGACGCTCCATCCTGCTGCTGCGCAGCTGGCGCGAGGCGGGCGGCGAGGTGACCTCGAACCTGTTCTGGACCTACGGTCACTGCACCATTCCCCGGCATCTGCGCGACATCGTGGTGACCGAGTACGGCATCGCGGATTTGCGCGGGCAGACCGACAGCGAGGTGATCGCGCGGTTGCTGGCGATCAGCGATTCACGCTTCCAGGGTGAGTTGATGGTGCAGGCCAAGGAGGCCGGCAAGCTGGCCAAGGACTTCCAGCTCGATGCGCGTTTTACCGACAACACGCCGGAGCGCCTGGAGGCGATACGCGCACGCTATCGGCGGTTGTTCCCGGAGTATCCGCTGGGGACCGACTTCTCGGCTGAGGAACAGGAGCTGTTGCGGGCGCTGAACTGGCTCAAGGGCAAGTTCAGGTTGAGCGAGGTGCTGGAGCTGGGCAAGGCGACGCTGGATGCACCTGGGCCGCAGGGGTATGCGGCACAGTTGGCGCGCATGGGACTGGATGAGCCGCAGGGGCTCAAGGAGGAGCTGTATCAGCGGCTGTTGCTGGCAGGGTTGGCGGCGACGCGGTGACTGCAAGGGGCTGCTGCGCAGCCCATCGCCGGCAAGCCGGCTCCCCTGTGGGGCTTGCCGGCAATAGGGCCCGTACGGTCAATCGATGAACGTGACCACACCACCTTCCAGCGACTTCACCCGGGCCAGCGATTCGACGCGATAGCCCTGGCGATCCAGCTCGGCGCGACCGCCCTGGAACGACTTCTCGATGACGATGCCCAGGCCCGCGACAGTGGCGCCGGCCTGCTTGATGATCGAGATCAGCGCCTGGGAGGCCTTGCCGTTGGCCAGGAAGTCGTCGATCACCAGCACGCGGTCGCTGCTGTTGAGATGGCGTGGCGAGATGGCCACGGTGTTCTCGGTCTGCTTGGTGAAGGAATACACCGAGGCGGTCAGCAGGTTCTCGGTCAGGGTCAGCGACTGGTGCTTGCGGGCGAAGATGACAGGCACACCCAGCTTCAGGCCGGTCATCACGGCCGGGGCGATGCCCGACGCCTCGATGGTGACGATCTTGGTCACGCCGGAGTCGGCGAACAGGCGGGCGAATTCGTCACCGATCAGCTGCATCAGCGCTGGATCGATCTGATGGTTGAGAAACGCGTCGACTTTGAGAACCTGGTCGGAAAGCACGATGCCTTCTTCGCGAATCTTCTGCTGCAGTGCTTCCACTGTGGTATTCCTCGATGTAGCAAAGGTGGCCACGGCCGGGGCCGCGACAAAGGTTAAAGAGTAATGGTTGATCAGCGTTTGAGCATTGCCCGGATGTCGGCCAACGCATTGTTGCCTCGCGCCGCGCGAACCTCGGTCGGCGCATCTTCCAGCCCTTCCCAGGCCAGGTCGTCCGGTGGCAGTTCGTCGAGGAACCGGCTGGGCGTGCAGTCGATGATCTCGCCGTACTGCTTGCGCTTGGCGGCGAAGGTGAAGGCCAGGGTCTGGCGTGCGCGGGTGATGCCCACGTAGGCCAGGCGGCGTTCTTCCTCGATGGTGTCGGCCTCGATGCTGGAGCGGTGCGGGAGGATTTCCTCCTCCATGCCCATGATGAACACGTAGGGGAACTCCAGGCCCTTGGAGGCGTGCAAGGTCATCATCTGCACGCCCTCGGCGTTCTCTTCCTCTTCCTGCTGGCGCTCGAGCATGTCGCGCAGCACCAGCTTGCCGATGGCGTCCTCGATGGTCATGTCACCCTCTTCGTCCTTCTCGAGGGTGTTCTTCAGCGCGTCGATCAGGAACCAGACGTTGCTGATGCGAAACTCCGCGGCCTTGTCGCTGGCGGTGTTCTGGCGGATCCAGTTCTCGTAGTCGATGTCGCGGATCATCTCGTGCAGGGCGGCGATCGGGTCTTCCAGGGCGACCCGCTGGCGCACCCCATCGAGCCAGTGCTTGAAGCGCTGCAGGCGCTCGGTGTAGCGCGCATCCAGGTGCTCGCCCAGGCCCAGCTCGTCGCTGGCGGCGTACATCGACACGCCACGTTCGGTGGCGTAGTTGCCGAGTTTCTCCAGGGTGGTCGAGCCGATCTCTCGGCGAGGCACGTTGATCACTCGCAGGTAGGCGTTGTCGTCGTCCGGGTTGACCAGCAGGCGCAGGTAGGCCATGAGGTCCTTGACCTCCTGGCGGCCGAAGAAGCTGTTGCCGCCAGAGAGGCGGTAGGGCACCTGGTGGTGCTGCAGCTTGAGTTCGATCAGCTTGGCCTGGTAGTTGCCTCGGTAGAGGATGGCGAAGTCGCTGTAGGGGCGGTTGGTGCGCAGGTGCAGGGTGAGGATCTCCATGGCCACCCGCTCGGCCTCGGCTTCCTCGTTCTTGCAGCGGATCACGCGGATCTCGTCGCCCACGCCCATCTCGCTCCACAGCTGTTTCTCGAAGGCGTGCGGGTTGTTGGCGATCAGTACGTTGGCGCAGCGCAGGATGCGGCTGGTGGAGCGGTAGTTCTGCTCCAGCATCACCACCTTCAGGGAGGGGTAGTCCTCCTTGAGCAGCATGAGGTTTTCCGGGCGGGCGCCACGCCAGGCGTAGATCGACTGGTCGTCGTCGCCGACCACGGTGAACTGGTTGCGCATGCCGATCAGCATCTTCACCAGCAGGTACTGGCTGGCGTTGGTGTCCTGGTATTCGTCCACCAGCAGGTAGCGCACACGGTTCTGCCAGCGTTCGAGCACGTCCTTGTGTTCCTCGAACAGTTTCACCGGCAGCAGGATCAGGTCGTCGAAGTCCACCGCGTTGAACGCCTTGAGCGTGCGCTGGTAGTGGGTGTAGACGATGGCGGCGGTCTGCTCGCGTGGGTTGCGTGCCTTTTCCAGGGCCTCGGCGGGGAGGATCAGGTCGTTCTTCCAGGCACCGATCATGTTCTTGATCTCGTCGATGCCGTCGTCGCCGGAGTATTCCTTTTGCATGATGTCCGACAGCAAGGCCTTGATGTCGGTCTCGTCGAAGATCGAGAAGCCTGGCTTGTAGCCCAGGCGCTCGTGCTCCCGGCGGATGATGTTCAGGCCCAGGTTGTGGAAGGTGCACACCGTCAGGCCACGGCCTTCGCCGGGGCGCAGCAGGGTGCCGACCCGCTCCTTCATCTCGCGCGCCGCCTTGTTGGTGAAGGTCATGGCCACGATGTACTGGGCACGGATGCCGCAGTTCTGGATGAGGTGGGCGATCTTGCGCGTGATCACGCTGGTCTTGCCGGAGCCTGCACCGGCGAGCACCAATAGAGGGCCGCCGACGTAGTCACAGGCTTCCTGTTGCCGGGGATTGAGTCGGGACATGCTAGAAACCGGGGGTCACCAGAAAATAGCCGCGCATTCTAGCAGGCATGGGGCGCTTGTGGCGCGACCGTCTGACAGTGTGAATCGGATTTGCCGACCGCGCCGGTTTCGCGCAGGATGCACGACAAAATACGTCGGGGCGCAGGCCACGCAGTGGCATGTATTAAAGTGAAAATCATTTTCACTTATACGGTAGGATACCTCGCGCCCGCTCGTCGATTCACCGTCCACGCCTTAAGGAGCCCGCTTGTCCACGCCTGTCGAACCCTTGCGTTTGCTGCTGTTGGCCGATGAGCCGGAATGGGCTGCCCTGCTGCGCGAGTGCCTGCAACCGTTGGCCGGCAGTGTGGTGTTGCTGACCGCGCCGGACTGGGCGGCGGTCGACAGCCTGTTCGCCCACGACCGCCAGGCCGTGGTGCTGGCGACCCCGGCCTTGCTGCCGGCGCCGGGCCGCTGCGACCTGCCCACCATCCTGCTGCTGGAGGACGAGCCCGAAGCGCCGCCGGCCGGCGTCAGCGACTGGCTGGTACGTACGCAGCTGACCGGCGATACCTTGCGCCGCTCCCTGCGCCACGTGCGCGAGCGCGGTGTGCTGGTGGCTACCCTGCAGCGGCTGGCCGAACAGGATCCGCTGACCGGTATCGCCAATCGCCAGGGTTTCCAGGCCTTGCTGAGCGCGCGCCTGGCGCAGAACGAGGGCCGTGGCGTAGCCCTCGGGCACCTCGACCTGGACAATTTCCGTCACGTCAACGACGCCCTCGGCCACCAGGGCGGTGACCGCCTGATTCTGCAGGTGGTGGCGCGGTTGAAGCAGCAGTTGGAAGCTGGCGACCAGCTGGCGCGCCTGGGCAGCGACGAGTTCGCCCTGCTGATCGATACCCGCCGCGACGGCAACCGTGCCGAGTGGGTGGCCGAGCGCATCGTCGAGGCCCTGGCCGAGCCCTACTGGATCGACGGCGAGAGCCTGTTGCTCGGCTGCAGCCTGGGGCTGGCCCATGCCCGTGCCCAGGGCGGCGCCGACCCGCTGATGTGGCATGCGCACATCGCCATGCGCCAGGCCAAGGGCAGCCAGGGTTGCACCTTCCATGTGTTCAACGAGCGGATCAACCGTAACGCCCGCAGCCTGGCCGACCTGGAGAGCGAACTGCGCCGGGCCCTGCGCCGCGACGAGCTGGAGCTGCACTACCAGCCGCGGCTGAACCTGGCCGATGGCTGCATCGTCGGCCTGGAGGCCCTGGTGCGCTGGCGCCATGTCGAGCGTGGCCTGCTGCCGCCCAGCGAATTCGTGCCCCTGGCCGAGCAGAGCGGGCTGATCGTGCCGCTGGGCTACTGGGTGATCTCCCGCGCCCTGCGCGACATGCAGGCCCTGCGCGAGCGTGGCGTGGCGCCGTTGCACATGGCGGTGAACCTGAGCTTCCGCCAGTTCCAG
The DNA here is from genome assembly GCF_040984075.1 of Pseudomonas sp. I2. NCBI lineage: Bacteria > Pseudomonadati > Pseudomonadota > Gammaproteobacteria > Pseudomonadales > Pseudomonadaceae > Pseudomonas > Pseudomonas sp. I2. Next base: position 16,503 of record NZ_JBCGFQ010000062.1, on the reverse strand, counting down.
GACAGCCAGCTGCTGGCCACCCTGAGCCGGCTGATCATCGAGCACGGCGTCGATGCCCGTTGGCTGGAGTTCGAGCTGACCGAGACCGCGGTGATGCGCCGCAACGAACTGGTGCAGCAGACCATGGATGCCCTGGGCCGCCTGGGGGTGCGCTTTTCGCTCGATGATTTCGGCACCGGGTTTTCGTCGTTCGTTCACCTCAACAGCTTGCCGATCACCTTGCTCAAGGTCGATCGCAGCTTCGTCGGCGGCATGGAGCAGCGCGAGGAGAACCGCAAGCTGGTGCACGCCATGATCAACCTGGCGCACAACCTCAACCTGGAAGTGGTGGCCGAGGGGGTCGAGACCGAGGAACAGATGGCGTTGCTGCGTGGGTTCGGCTGCGACCAGGTGCAGGGGTACCTGGTGAGCAGGCCGTTGCCGGTAGGGGAGTTGATGGAGTACCTGGTATCAGGCGCTCGCCGGCAGATGGCCGAGGCCCTGTAATCGCGCGGTGTTCAGGGCTGCAAGGCAGCCCCAGGACTACAAGGTGTCTTTGGATCAGGTCGCGACGCTGGCCTCCCCAGCAACCTCCGCCTTCCCCAGCATCCGTTTCATCCGCCACTCGAAAGCGATGGTCAGCGCCACTGCCGCACAGGCCAACCCCAGTGCCAGCCCCCACCACACACCGACCGCGCCGCCACCCAGGGTAAAGGTGAACAGCCAGGCGCAGGGCGCACCCACCAGCCAGTAGCAGGCCAGCCCGATGAGGAAGGTGGTCTTGGCGTCCTTCAGCCCACGGATCGAGCCCATGGCGATGGTCTGCATGCCGTCGAACAGTTCGAACCAGGCCGCGACCATCAGCAGGCTCACCGCGAGCTGGAAGATCGCTGCGAAGGCCGGGTCGTCGCGGTCGATGAACAGTCCCACCAGCGCATCCGGCAGCAGCCAGAACAGCGCGGCGAAGGCGAACATGATCGTCGCCCCGAAGCCGATCCCCACGCGCCCGGCGCTACGTGCAGCCAGCAGGTTGCCAGCGCCGTAGTAGAGCCCCACGCGCATGGTCACCGCATAGGACAACCCGGTCGGCACCATGAACGCGGTGGAGACGATCTGCAAGGCGATCTGGTGCGCGGCGAGTTCCGTGCTGCCGAGCACGCCCATGCACAGGGCGGCGAAGGCGAACAGCCCGACCTCGACCATGTAGGTGCCGCCGATCGGCAGGCCCAGCCGCCACAGCTCGCGCAGTGCCGGCAGCGAAGGCCGCGACAGGCCCCGGCGCAGCGGGTAGGCGTCGTAGGCCTTGTGCCAGCGGATGTACAGGGCCAGGGCAATGGCCATGCCCATCGAAACCAGGGCGGTGACCATGCCGATGCCCATCAGCCCCAGCTTGGGCAGGCCGAACATGCCTTCGATCAGCGCATGGTTGAACAGGTAGTTGAACACCGTGCCCACCAGGCTGATGACCATCACCGGCGTCGAGCGGCCCAGGGCACTGGTGAAGCCACGCAAGGCCATGAACGTCAGGTAGCCGGGCAGGGCCAGGGGCAGCAGGGTGAGGAACTCCATGGCCGAGGTGACGTTCTCCGGCTTCTGCCCGAACAGCAGCAGGACCGGCTCCAGGTTCCACAAGGCCAGCGCGGCCACCAGCGCCAGGCCCCAGGCCAGCCACAGGCCGTTCTGCGCCAGCCGCGTGGCCCCGGGGATGTCGCCGGCGCCCTGGCGGATGGCGACCAGGGTGCCGACCGCGGCGATCACGCCCAGGCAGAAGATCGACACGAACGAATAGCTGGCCGCCCCCAGGCCGCCGCCGGCCAGGGCCTGGGGGCTGATGCGGGCCATCATCAGGGTATCGGTCAGCACCATCAGCATGTGCGCCAACTGCGAGGCGATCAGCGGCCCGGCCAGGCGCAGCAGAGCCTTGAGTTCGGTGGTGGGCGCGACGTGCATGGAGGTGGTCCTTCTTGTTGCAGGGGGAATGAGGCGACGATTCTGAGGCTTCGGTCAACTTTGCACAAAAGGATAAAAGCGATCGTTGGCATGAGTTAAAGTCATGTTCATATGATGCCTGGCAGGCTTGCCAGCCCCCGAAAAAGCAGGTGCGAAATGTCCCGACAGCTACCGCCGCTTTATGCGTTGCGCGCATTCGAAGCCGCCGCCCGGCTGAGCTCCTTCACCCGTGCTGGCGAGGAATTGTCCATCACCCAGAGCGCGGTCAGCCGGCACATCCGCACCCTGGAGGAGCACTTCGCCTGCCGCTTGTTCGTGCGTAGCGGCCGTAGCCTGCAACTGACCGAGGCAGCGCGGATGTTGCTGCCCGGCGTGCGCGACGGTTTCGCTGCGCTGGAGCGGGCCTGCGATACCCTGCGCGGCGAGGATGACATCCTGCGCATGAAGGCCCCCTCGACCTTGACCATGCGCTGGCTGTTGGCGCGCCTGAGCCAGTACCGTCACCTGCAACCAGGCAACGAGGTGCAACTGACCAGTGCCTGGATGGATGTGGACCATGTGGATTTCAACCAGGAACCGTTCGACTGTGCCGTGCTGCTCAGCGACGGTGCATTCCCGGCAGACTGGGAAGTGCGGCGGCTGTTCTCTGAATTGCTGATCCCGGTAGGCGCCCCGGACCTGCTCGACGAGGGCCCCTGGGACGAGCGTCGCCTGGCGGGCATCGAGCTGCTGCACCCGACCCCGGACAAGCGAGACTGGCGCGCCTGGCTGGAGCGCATGGGCCTGCTCGACAAGGTCTCGCTCAAGGGCGGGCAGGTGTTCGACACCCTGGAGCTGGGCATGATCGCGGCGGCCCGTGGCTATGGCATTTCCATGGGGGATTTGCTGATGGTGGCCGAGGACGTGGCCCAAGGGCGGCTCAGCCTGCCTTGGCCGACCGCCGTGCCCAGTGGCATGGACTATTACCTGGTGTGGCCGCGCACGCGCCCTGGCGCAGAGCGGTTGCGGCGATTGAGCCAGTACCTGCAGGAGGAGGCCGATGCCGTGAACCTGCCCGATGTGCGGATCCTGGAGGCGCCGCCGCGAACAAGGGCGTAGAGCCCTGGCATCGGCGGTTCGGCGCCGCGAATGCTCGCTATCGGCTCACAATGCTTCCAGGTTCAACGCCTGGGCACAGGCTTGCAGCGATCGCTGCTCGCTCTGGGCATACAGCGCCAGTTCATCCTGCACCTTCAGCCCCAGCGCCGCCTCGAAGGCATCCCGGTTGGCGTTGCTGCCATATTCGGCCTGGGCATCGTCGCCCAGGTTGGACTGGAAGATCCCGGCCGCGCTGACTGGCAGGAAGTCCTCGTACACCAGCGCTTCATAGTGCACATGGCCTGCGTCGATCAGCCCTTGCAGGGTGGTCGGGCGGCCGGCCTGGTCGCGTGCGGCCAGGCCCTTCTCGGTCGGGAAGTAGCGGAAGTAGGCCAGGCCTTGCTCACGCATCTGCGCCAGGTCATCCGGGAATTCGGCGAAGTGCATCTCGAGCAGGGCCTTGTAGCGTTCGGCATTGGCCTCGGCCGGCGCACCGCCCAGGGCGCTACGGGTGGCATCGAGCAGGCGGTCGTAGAGCTGGCGGCCCTTCGGCGTCAACGCCGCCCCGCGTTGTTCGATCTCGCCGAAACGCGCGGTATGGCTGCCTTGCGCGTCGCTGAAGGCGACCTTTTCCTGCAGGGCCTTGAAGCTGGTCTGACGCAGCAGGATCGGATGACGGCGGCCAGGTGGGCCTTCGACCACGGCCTTGGGCGGGATGCCCTTGGCCGGCATGCCCAGCTGGATCGCGTCGATGTCCAGGGTGCGCGGGGTCAGGTGGTTGATGTGCGGGCCTTTGAACGCCACCACGTCGGCGATCAGGCGGTGCTGGTCGTGCAGTCGCTGGTACTGCTCGGCTGTCACCGTCGCTTCCTGGTGCCAGCGGAAGGTGTGCAGGGCTTCCTGGACGAAGACCTCGGCATCCGTGGCGTTCAGGCCGCCCTCGCGCTCGTGCTGGGCGATCAGCTCCAGGACGCGCGGCGTGAAGATCCTGCGCTTGGCCAGGATGCCCTGGGCCAGTTCGCGCAACTGCGGGCTGTCGATCAGCTCCAGGCGCAGCAGCGAGGTGAACACGCGGAACGGGCTGACATGCAGCGATCGCTCGTGCACCGCGCGGAACGCGGTGGAATGCACCGGCACGCCGGCCGAGCTGAGGTCGTAGTAGCCGACCGGCTGCATGCCCATGACCGCGAACAGCCGGGCGATGGTCGCCAGCTCCTCGGCGGTGCCGACGCGGATGGCGCCATGGCGTTCCTGGTCGAGGCGCTCGATCTCGCCGGTCCAGCGCAGGGCCTCGGCCACTTGAGGCTGCTGGGTCATGACCTGCTGGTTGATTTCGCTCACCAGCTCCAGCAGCGTGCCATACAGGGGCACTTCCTGTTTGTACATGAGCGACATGGCGGCAGAGAACTGCGCACGGATGCTGTCGGGGCTGACGAAATCGTGGGCGGGCATCGCTAGCTTCCTGAGGGTGGGGAGTACCCTTACATGAAAGCGGGGAATGCACCTTCCTCACAAGCGAAAAAAAGTGCAGCTGTCATTCCTTTTTGGATCGATCCAGCAGCTCCCCCAGCTCATGCAGGCAATTGCTCCTTCACCCACTCCACCAACGCCCGCACCTTCGGCACCTCCGCTGCATGTTCGGCGAACGCCAGGTAGTGCGCGCCCTCGCTTTTCATCGCATGGTTCCAGGCAAGCACCAGGCTGCCCTCGGCCAGCTCCTTCGCCACCAGGTAGCGTGGCACCAAGGCCACCCCGCAGCCTGCCTGCGCCGCGCTCAGCGCCATGTAGAAGGTATCGAACCGTGGCCCGTGGTAGCTGTTGTCGGTGTGCAGCCCCTGCTCCAGGAACCACTCATGCCAGGCCTCCGGTCGCGAGGTGCTCTGCAGCAACACCAACTGCGCCAGCGCACCGGCATTCGCCAGCTCATGCCCCTGCAGCAGCTCTGGCGCGCAGACCGGCACCACTTCCTCGCGGAACAGTTCCATGCAGGTTGCCCCTGGCCAGGTGCCCCGGCCATAGAAGAACACCACGTCGGCCGAGCCCTGGAGCAGGGCGAAGGGTTCCATTTCGTTGCGGATGTCCAAGTGGATGTTCGGGTGGCGTTTGCCGAAGCCCTTGAGGTGCGGAATCAGCCAGCGCACACCGAAACTCGGTTGAGTGGCTACCTTCAATACTTCGGTCTGCTCGCCGTAGGTGAGGACGTAGCGGCTGGACATGTCCACCTGGGTGAGGATCTTGTTGACCTCCGCCAGGTACAGCGAGCCCGCCGGCGTCAGTTGCAAGCGCCGGCGGATGCGCAGGAACAGGTGATGGCGAAGCATCTCTTCGAGCTGCGCCACCTGCTTGCTGACGGCACTCTGGGTCAGGTGCAGTTCCTCGGCGGCGCGGGTGAAGCTCAGGTGTCGAGCAGCAGCCTCGAAGCACTGCAGGGCGGTCATGGAAGGCACCAGGCGTTTGGACATAGCGTTCTCTGCGGCTGAAATCATTACCTGGTGGAATGATATGCGGAATAAAGGTCGTTTGTTGCACCGGTGTGATCGGATTAATACTGATCCACATCATTTTTCCACCCCATCACCCGATGTAGGAGAAGCACAAATGGTTGCTGGATTGCTCGAGCGCCTTGGCGTTGCCGCCGAGGCTTACACCCAGGGCGACTACCCTGTTCACACGCCGATCGACGGCAGCCAGATCGCCTCGGTGAAACTGCTCGGCAAGGCCGAGACCATCGCCCGCATCGACCAGGCGCAGCAGGCCTTCGAAGCCTGGCGCAGCGTACCGGCCCCGCGCCGTGGCGAGCTGGTGCGCCTGTTCGGCGACGTGCTGCGAGAGCACAAGGCCGATCTCGGCGAGCTGGTCTCGATCGAAGCCGGCAAGATCACCCAGGAAGGCCTGGGCGAAGTGCAGGAAATGATCGACATCTGCGACTTCGCCGTTGGCCTGTCTCGCCAGCTCTACGGCCTGACCATCGCCTCCGAGCGCCCTGGCCACCACATGCGTGAAACGTGGCACCCGCTGGGCGTGGTCGGCGTGATCAGCGCCTTCAACTTCCCGGTGGCAGTCTGGGCCTGGAACACCGCCCTGGCCCTGGTGGCGGGTAACTCGGTGGTCTGGAAACCTTCGGAAAAGACCCCACTGACCGCCCTGGCTTGCCAGGCGCTGTTCGAAAAAGCCCTGAAAGCTTTCGGCGATGCCCCAGTTGGCTTGGCACAACTGGTGATCGGCGGCCGTGAAGCCGGCGAAGCCATGGTCGATGACCCGCGCGTGCCGCTGGTCAGCGCCACCGGTAGCACCCGCATGGGCCGTGAAGTGGGCCCACGTGTTGCCGCCCGCTTCGGCCGCAGCATCCTCGAACTGGGCGGCAACAACGCCATGATCCTGGCCCCGAGTGCCGACCTGGACCTGGCCGTGCGCGGCATCCTGTTCTCCGCTGTCGGCACCGCCGGTCAGCGTTGCACTACCCTGCGCCGTCTGATCGTGCACCGTTCGATCAAGGATGAAGTGGTTGCCCGCGTCAAAGCCGCCTACGGCAAGGTGCGCATCGGCGACCCACGCAAGGACAACCTGGTCGGCCCGCTGATCGACAAGCAGTCGTTCGACGCCATGCAGGGCGCGCTGGCCAAGGCCCGCGACGAAGGCGGCCAGGTGTTTGGCGGCGAGCGCCAACTGGTCGACCAGTACCCGAACGCTTACTACGTTTCGCCTGCCATTGCCGAAATGCCTGCGCAGAGCGACGTGGTGCGCCATGAAACTTTCGCACCGATCCTGTACGTGCTGACTTACGACGACTTCGAAGAGGCCCTGCGACTTAACAACGAAGTGCCACAAGGCCTGTCGTCGTGCATCTTCACCACCGACATCCGCGAAGCCGAGCGCTTCCAGAGCGCGTCGGGCAGCGACTGCGGCATTGCCAACGTCAACATCGGCACCAGCGGCGCCGAGATCGGCGGAGCGTTCGGTGGCGAGAAGGAAACCGGCGGTGGTCGTGAGTCCGGTTCGGATGCCTGGAAAGGCTACATGCGTCGCCAGACCAACACCGTGAACTACTCGCGCGAGCTGCCGCTGGCGCAGGGGATCGTGTTCGATTGATCGGTTGATGCTGCATGGCCGGGGGCACTGCCCCCGGTTCGCGGCAGTGCGGCGAATGGGCCGTACTGCGGCGCCAAACAAGAACAAATTGCTGGAGCCTGGCCATGTCCGAACTGCGTCAAGAATGCCTGTGGGAATCCGTCAGCGAACCGACCGTCGCCGCCCAGGCCCTGGCCGGTGAGCACAAGACCGATGTCTGCGTGATCGGTGGCGGCATCACCGGCCTGTCGGCGGCCATCCACCTGCTCGAACAGGGCAAGTCGGTGATCCTGCTGGAGGCCTGGAAGATCGGCCACGGTGGCTCCGGGCGCAACGTCGGCCTGGTCAACGCCGGTACCTGGATCCGCCCCGACGATGTCGAGGCGACCCTCGGGCAGAAGCAGGGCAGCCGCCTGAACAAGGTGCTCGGCGAGGCGCCGGGAGAAGTGTTCGCCATGATCGAGCGCTTTGGCATCGACTGCCAGGCCCAGCACAAGGGCACCCTGCACATGGCGCATAACGCCACCGGTATCGCCGACCTCGAAGCCCGCCACGCCCAGTGGGCTCGGCGCGGTGCCGATGTCGAGCTGCTGACCGGTGCGCAGTGCCAGGAATATTGCGGTACCGACAAGATTTCCGCCGCGCTGCTCGACCGCCGCGCCGGCACCATCAACCCCATGGGCTACACCCAGGGCCTGGCTGGCGCCGTGGTGCGCCTGGGCGGCCAGTTGTTCCAGCAATCCTCGGTCGAGGGCCTGGAACGCGACGGCGACGCCTGGCGGGTGAAGACCGCGCGTGGTTCGGTGCGCGCCGACAAGGTGGTGATCTCCACCGGGGCCTACACCGAAGGCGAGTGGAGCAACCTGCAGAAGCACTTCTTCCGTGGCTACTACTACCAAGTGGCCTCCAAGCCGCTGCAAGGCGCCGCCGCCGACAAGGTGCTGCCCCATGGCCAAGGCTCCTGGGACACCCGCACGGTGCTCAGCAGCATCCGCCGCGACGACCAGGGCCGCCTGCTGCTCGGCAGCCTGGGGCGGGTCGACAACAAGCCGACCTGGTTCGTGCGCAGTTGGGCCGACCGTATCCAGAGCCATTACTACCCGGAGCTGGGCAAGGTCGAGTGGGAGATGCACTGGACCGGCTGCATCGACTTCACCCCTGACCACCTGATGCGCCTGTTCGAGCCGGCTCCAGGCCTGGTGGCCGTGACTGGCTACAACGGTCGTGGCAATACCACCGGCACGGTGATCGGCCGGGCGTTCGCCGAGTTCCTGCTCAAGGACGACCCCGACAGCCTGCCCATCCCGTTCTCGCCGATGAAACCGGTGAGCGCGCCGTCGCTGCGTACGACCTTCTACGAGACGGGGTTCTCGCTGTATCACGCGGGCCAGTGTTTGCGGGTGGTCTTGTAACCCAAGGCGAAACCGGACCACACGCCATCACTTGTGCAGCCAACTGAGGAATCCACCTTTCTTCACCACCGGTGGCTTCTGCATCAGCAGTGACTCACGGCCCTGGCGGCGAAAGCGTTGCAGCTTGGTCAAGGCTGTCTCCACGTCGCCACGTGTTGCCAGGCAACTGCGCACCTGCTCCTTGTCGATGCGATAAAGCAGGCAACCGGTGAGGGTGCGGAACTCGACGAAAGAGTCGTCCTCGTCGATGAGGCCCTCGATGCCCAGCACCTCGCCGGGCCCCATGCGCCCAGCCTCGATCAGCCGCTCGCCATCGCGGATCGATGCAGCGACCACTCCGCTGCCAATCACCAGCAGGTGGTCGGACTGTTCGCCCACGCCGAGAATCACCTGGTCCGCCAGGTACTCCACGGCGGTCATGCGCTGGCTCAGGGCGTCGCGCTCCTCGCTGGTCAGCGAGCGGAACACCCGCACCTCGTCAATCAGTTCGCGCTGGCGGCTGCGGGGAGGCACGGTGAGGTCGATGTTCCACACCACCCCGCTTGCTTCCAGGTGACGATGGGCCAGATCGAACAGCTGGTTGCGTACTTCGGTCTTGCGGGCCATGTCGGCAATGAAGCCGCTGGCCTCGTACTCCACCGATTCCAGGGTCGAGGCTTTTACCGTGACCTTGGGCCGGGGCGTGGCGAGCAGCGCGCTGGAGCCCTGCAGCGCCTTCTCCAAGGCATCGAATACCCACTTGGGCCTTACCCTGGCCGGCACTACCACGCTGATCGACACCCCATGCATATCGGCCGGGCGGCTGAAGTTGAGCAACCTGGCTTTGGCCGCCACCGAGTTGGGGATTACCGCCAGGCTGCCGTTGCCGGTAAGCAGGCGGGTAGTGCGCCAGTCGATATCCACCACCTTGCCCTCGGTGCCGTCGATGGAAACCGAGTCGCCGATCTGGTAGGGCCGCGTGGTGTTGAGCACGATGCCGGAGAACACATCCGCCAGGGTGCTCTGCAACGCCAGGCCGATGACGATGGCCATCACGCCGGAGGTTGCCAGCAGGCCCTTGACCGGCAGTTGCATCACATAGGCCGCGGCGGCCACCACTGCCGCGAGAAAGATCAGTGCCCCGAGCACATCCTGCAGCAGCCGCCCACCATGGCTGCCCCGCGCCACCAGCAGCAGGCCGAAGACCACTGTGACCGTGCGCGCACCGAACAACCACCAGGCGATCGCCAGCACCGTGGCCATCAGGTTGCGTGGCACATCGTCCACCCAGGGCGGAGGTTGCAGCGGGCTCATCCCGGCGGCCAGCAGCACCCAGCTGAACAACAGGAAGATCAGCAGCCGCGTGGCGATGCGCCAGGCCCGGCGTTCGAGCGGAATCAGCTGCCACAGCAGCAGGTCGAGCAGGAGCAGGCAAGCGCCGAGCGACAGCGGGGAGGACTGGATGAAGGCCGGCATGGCGGTCTCGGTACGGAGGGGCTCAGAGCTAGTAAAGAGCAGGGTGTTTGCACAATCAACCGAGGACCGAAGCCAACGCAAGGTAATTGTGCGTTTGGAGCGCTGGAGGTGATTCGTTACGCCATATCGCTGATGGCGAACTCTTGCGCCAGGTGATCGAGCAGCGAACGTACAGAAGGCAGCAAGCCCCGTCGCGACGGGAAGATCGCATGGACGATGCCGCAACGCGGATGCCAGCCCGGCAGCATTTCCACCAGCCTCCCGGCCGCCAGGTCCTCGCGCACCGACACCCGTGGCAGATGGACAATGCCCACGCCAGCCAGGACGAAGTGGCGCAGCGTGACCAGGTCGTCTGTAACCACCCGTGGCGTATGCACGATCACCTGCTTGTGCGCCATGTCCTCTCCCTGGTACAGCTCCCATTGGTACTCCCGCTGCGAGCCGCCCCAGTGCAGGCTGGGCAGTTGTCCCAGCAGCTGAGGGTCGAAGCCCTGCGGCAGTTGTTCCAGGAACGAGGGTCGGCCGACCAGGCACTGGGTGCTGTTGCCCAGTACCTTCATCACCATGTCGGTATTCTCCAGCGGCGGGAAGCGCACCCGCAGGGCCAGGTCGAAGCCCTCGTGCAGCAGGTCGACCCGGCGGTTGGTGCTTTCGATGAACAGCTCGACGCGGGGGTACTTGAGCATGTAGCGGGTCAGCATCGGCCCGACCCAGGCGTTGAGCAGGGTGGTGGGGCAACTGAGGCGCACCAGCCCTCGTGGCTCGCTGCGGTTGCGTTCGATGATTTCCGCAGCGCCTTCGGCCTCCACCCGCATGGCCAGGCAGCGCTGGTAATAGGCCTGGCCGATCTCGGTCAGCGAGCAGTGCCGACTGGTGCGATGCAGCAGCCGCACGCCGAGGCGTTCCTCGAGCTCGGCGATACGCCGGCTGAGCTTGGACTTGGGCATGTCCAGGGCCCGGCCGGCCGGCGCGAAGCCACCGTGCTCGACTACCTGGGTGAAGTAGTAGAGGGAGTTGAGGTCTTCCATGGAGCGTTCTCGGGACGGGCGCTGGGAGTATTTGCGCAGTCTACCGCAGCGGTGGCGAGGGGGGCGTGCCGGGCTGGCCTCGTGCTGCCGGTGGCGAAGGCGCCTGCTCTGGTGCCGAGGGGGCATTCAAAATCTACGTCTTCTGGCGCTGCGCTTTCGACCAGTGCCCTGCACACTGGGTTGCTCGCAATCATGTGCTGGGTGCGCCAGGATGCTGATAGTTCATTGGAAAATTCGGACATGGACTCGGTCTCCATGCGACCGAACAGGTTCTCCTCCTGAGCATGAAGGTGGGTCATTTTAAAAAGCAGCAAAATATCTTGACTCTTCATGGGCATTTGTCGGATGGCATATTTTTAAAAGTCAAGAAATTTCGAAAAATCATCGATTCCGCATTTGATCCTCAAGTAAATCAAGAGATTAAAATTCGTGCGGTGTTTCGCCTTGCCCGCGAAACACCGCGATCAGCCGATTACTCGAGGTGCTCTTTGAGCGCCTGGGCAGCCTGGGTCATGGCACTGCGTGTCCCCGGCACCTGCCCCAGCACATTGAGCAGGCCGAAGTCATGGATCATGCCGTTGTAGCGCACGGCGGTCACCGGCACCCCGGCGGCATCGAGCTTGCGGGCGTAGGCTTCGCCTTCGTCACGTAGTACGTCCATCTCGGCAGTCTGCACCAGGGCCGGTGGCAGGCCCTCGAGCTGTTCCAGGCTGGCGCGCAGTGGTGACGCATGGATATCGTCGCGCTGCTTCGGATCGGTGGTGTAGTTGTCCCAGAACCACTGCATCATGTTGCGAGTCAGGAAATGGCCTTCGGCGAACTGGTTGTAGGAGCCGTTGTTGAAGTTGGCATCGGTCACCGGCCACAGCAGGGCCTGGAAGCGCAGCTTCGGCGTGCCGGCTTCCTTGGCCTTGAGCGCCACGACTGCGGCCATGTTGCCGCCCACACTGTTGCCCGCCACGGCCAGGCGGCTGCCATCGACACCGATCTGCCGGCCATGTTCGGCAACCCAGCGGGTCGCGGCATAGGCTTGGTTGATCGCCGTGGGGTACTTGGCTTCGGGCGATGGTGTGTAGTCGACGTAGACCGCCGCTGCGCCGGAGCCCACCACCAGGTCATGGATCAGGCGTTCATGGGTGGGGTAGTCGCCCAACACCCAGCCACCGCCGTGGAAGAACATGAACACCGGCAGGTCGCCTTGCGTCCCTTCTGGCCGCACCACGCGGATTTCCAGCGCCTGGCCGTCGGCCTGGATGGTCCGGCGTTCGACGCTGATGCCCGACAGGTCGACCTTGACGCCTGCCTGGGCGTTGCTCAATACGCTGCGCGCGGCTTGTGGGGAAAGGGTTTCGAGCGGTTTGCCGCCACCTGCGGCCAGGGCATCGAGGAAGCCCTGGGTGGTACGTTCCACTCCAGGGCTGCCGGCGGCGAAGGCGCCTGCGCTGGTGCCGAGGGTGAGGGTGGCGATGGCGACTGCTTTGCGAAGGGTGGTCATGATCGTGCTCCGAGTTCGGTGAGGGGGCAGCGGCTGCTTGCTGCTTGAGTGTTATGTTGCGCAATAATATTTAGTGAACAAAATATATTTCAGCTATGGAGTCGATTGAACCGGTGCATTGGCCCGCAAGGGCCGCTCAGGAGCCGGGACGATATTGCAGGGCTTCGGCCAGATGCTGGCGGGCGATAGCCTCGGCCTGTTCCAGGTCGGCGAGGGTACGTGCCACCTTGAGCAGACGGTGGGCGGCGCGAAGGGACAGGTTCAGGCGCTCGCAGGCGTTTTCCAGCCAGGCCTGGTCGGCGCTCTCCAGGTGGCAATGGCGGTGCAGCCCGTTAAGCGTGAGGAAGGCATTGGCACAGCCCTGGCGACGCTGTTGCCGTTCACGGGCCTCGGCCACCTGCCGGGCGACCATGGCGCTGGATTCGCCACTGGGCAGGTTGGTCAGCACGGTGCTTTCCCGGGCCACGGTCAGGTGCAGGTCGATGCGGTCGAGCAGCGGGCCGGACAGCTTGTTGCGGTAGCGCTGGATCTGTTCGGTGCTGCAGCGGCAGCGACCGCTGGGGTCGCCCAGGTAGCCGCAGGGGCAGGGGTTCATGGCGGCCACCAACTGGAAGCGCGCGGGGAAGCGTACCTTGTCCTTGGCCCGCGCCACCACGATTTCGCCAGACTCCAAAGGCTCGCGAAGCACTTCCAGCACACGTCGTTCGAACTCCGGGAGCTCGTCCAGAAACAGCACGCCATGATGCGCCAGGGTGATCTCCCCGGGCTGCGGCCGGCTGCCGCCACCCACCAGGGCCGGCCCGGAGGCGGAATGATGGGGATGGCGAAAGGGCCGCTGTGGCCAGCTGTCCAGGGGTGTATGCCCAGTGACCGACTGGATGGCCGCGACTTCCAGCGCCTCGCGCTCGTCCAGCGGTGGCAACAACCCTGGCAGGCGGCTGGCGAGCAAGGTCTTGCCGGTGCCGGGAGGCCCGGTGAACAGCAGGTTGTGAAACGATACAAAACCAACAAATAACTACTGAGAAACCATGCTATTTGAGTGGTTAAATTGACTGTTGAACCACCGGTTCCATGCTCGAAGCTACGGATTTCGTGGGCTCCGCTAAGTAGGACGCTTCCCTCGCTTTCAAAATCGGTTTACCGCACTACTAATGCAGGTTCGTACCCGATTTAGACTTGAGTGTGAAGACAGTCCGACTGTACCCTACGCCACGTGTGGCTTGGCGTGTAGAGATTTATTGGTCTCGGATTGTTTGGGCGATAGCTTGACTAGTATAGGAGGGAGCCTCCTGTTCTATGTATTCATGATGTAGGAGAAGGTAGTCAGTGAGTGAGACCAGTGAAGACAAGACCAAGAGGAAATACCTATCAGTACTCCGTGGTTACCAATGGAGCTATCAGCACTCTGTGTTCTATGACAATCCTGAGCTCAGCGTTGGGTTGCTAGATGACATGGTGGCCTTCAAGCAAACGCTACGTAGAAGGTGTCCTGAGCAGCCTTTCCTCGTCCGTATCCAGACACTCAAGAAAGGATCAGCGCCTCATCAAGCCTACCTGACCATCTTCACCACAAAGAAAGTCGAAGACCTCCGAGAGATTGCCAATAAGTCATTTCCTGCGGATATGAATGTCATGGGCAAGAAGCTCTCAGCCGACAAGCTGGAACAGATCGCTGGGGCCATCGAAAAGCAGAAACCGCACGATCTGTCTAAGGTTCTCGGTAAGCACGCCATCAATCGGTGGTCGGTCTTGAACAAGCAACATTTGGTGGCTGTCATGGACCATCAAGGCGATGCCGTGAACTGCATAAGTGCTTGAGCCACATGTGAAGCTTGACAAGACTTGTCGGGGCTCAGCGTGATGGTGTAACTGTGGCATTCTGATGGCTGACATCGTGGGCGAATCGAGGTGCTGGATGGGTGAGGACAACAAGGTTAAGGAAACGGTTGAGGCGGTAACTGGGTTGGTGCAAGCCATTCCAATTTATCAGGACTTGGCTCAGCCCGCTGTAAAGCAGGTAGGCAAAGCACTAGAGACCGTCGGTAAGGCAATCAATGTTGCTTTAGCTCCCGTTGGTGCATTGGTTTGGGGATACGAAAAGTGCCAAGACTTTATATCTACAAAAGTGGCAGATCGTCTCAAGGATGTTCCACCTGAAGACATCATCACCCCGAAGCCAAATGTGGCTGGTCCGGCTATCGAAGCCTTGAGATATACAGGGCATGAAGATACGCTGAGTGACATGTACGCGAATTTGCTTGCTGCCTCTATGGACAAGAATACTGCAAGTGGCGCCCACCCAGCCTTCGTTGAAATCATCAAGCAGCTCACGCCTGATGAGGCAAAGCTTGTGAAGCTCTTCACTGCAAGTCGGGCGTATCCGCTGATAAGCGTTCGCAATAACTACCGGGTTGAGGAAGAAGGTCGCAGAGGGGGGAATGAGGTCCTAACCAACTTCTCTTTGCTGGGCGTTGAAGCTGGCGTTGAGTTCCCGCATTTGACGCCTGCTTATCTCGATAATTTGTGTCGTCTAGGTTTGGCAGATGTTCCCGGAATGGGGTTCGAGTACACGGCGCCGGGCATATACGACCCACTGGAGAATCATCCAGAGATATTGCTCCTCAAGCAGCGTATTGAGTCTGATCCTACAAGGTCGTGCCAAATTCAGCGAGGAGGGCTTCGGGTGACGACGCTTGGGAGGCAGTTCGCTCAAGTATGTGTCTTTCGAACGAGGTGAAACTCAGTCTCAGCATGTCGGTCGACTCCAGCTCCGGAGGTTAGGGAGCTGAAGTCCCAAAAGAGGTCATGGCTTGAGAGGGTGGTGTGCATGTGTTCATTTGCGTACACCCTTGAGACCATGGCAAAGTGAATACGCATTCTGTTGTCATTTTCAGAAGACGACTGCACCAGTTGATTGGGCGTAATGGCTGTTGTGCAGCCAGCTCCTGACAGTTCAATATCAGAAGTGATCTGCACCAATCTCGACTATGCTCAATACTCGTGTGCACCAAAGCGAGGTGAGCATGGCGACGGAGGCTCTGTTGCAAAGATTGGCGGCAGTCAGAGGTAGGCTGTCGCTCTGCGCCGATCAGGCGGCTGCTGCGAAATGGTGGTTGAGCATGCCCATGGCCTCCGTCAGCGCCGAGGGCCCAATGCCAAAAGCTCTCTCCACAAGGCGCACCTCGCCCCTGATGCCGGGCTGCAGGCACCAGGGGCGAGCCTGTCCTTTGCGCAGGGCTCGCATGACTTCGAATCCCTTGATCGTGGCATAGGCCGTGGGGATCGATTTGAAACCGCGCACCGGCTTGATCAGTATCTTGAGCTTTCCGTGATCGGCCTCGATCACGTTATTGAGATACTTCACCTGCCGGTGGGCCGTCTCCCGGTCCAGCTTTCCTTCGCGCTTCAATTCGGTGATCGCTGCACCATAGCTCGGCGCTTTGTCGGTATTGAGCGTGGCAGGCTTTTCCCAGTGCTTCAGGCCTCGCAGGGCCTTGCCCAGGAACCGCTTCGCTGCCTTGGCGCTGCGGGTCGGCGACAGGTAGAAATCGATCGTGTCGCCCCGCTTGTCGACTGCCCGGTACAGGTAGGTCCACTTGCCCCGCACCTTGACGTAGGTTTCATCCAGGCGCCAGCTCGGATCAAAGCCACGCCGCCAGAACCAGCGCAGCCGCTTCTCCATCTCCGGGGCGTAGCACTGGACCCAGCGATAGATCGTCGTATGGTCGACCGAAATGCCGCGTTCCGCCAGCATTTCCTCAAGGTCGCGATAGCTGATCGGATAGCGACAATACCAGCGCACCGCCCACAGGATCACATCACCCTGGAAATGGCGCCACTTGAAATCCGTCATCGTTCCGTCCGTCCAATCTCCGCCAAGCATGCTCAAGCTTCACGATTTTTGCAACAGAGCCTCGTCGATATCACCCGAGCAGGCGACCCGAACGTTCGGAGGCTCCTCGCTGTCCATTCGCTCCCCTGGCGCGGTATGAACCGCCGCCTCATAGTGCAGTTTGATCCTGACGAGCCCAGCATGTCT
>NZ_JBCGFQ010000061.1:0-29926 GCF_040984075.1 Pseudomonas sp. I2 | reverse complement strand
GCCTGAACCTGGACATCACCCAGATCAACACCCTCAACCAGCAAGGGGTGGAGAACCTCAACGAGACCCTGCGTCACTGCGATGCCCTGAGCCAGCAGGCCGGGCGGTTGAAGCAGTTGGTGGGGAGTTTCAGGATCTGAGGCGAGCTGCTGGCTGGGGCTCCTGCACTTGCCAATGATGTGGCTTTGCAGGGCCCTGTGGGAGCGGGCTTGCCCGCGATTGGGCCGCACAGCGGCCCCCGCTATCTACCCCTGCCAACCTACCTGCCGCAGTGCCTCCAGCAAGCGCTCGCCACCCAGCCCCGGCACCAGCACACCGTCGGCGGTGTGCATGTCACCCCCCGCCAGCAGGGCATTGACGATCGCTTCCTCCACCGCCTCGGCCGCCGCCATGAACAACGGTGTGATGTGGTCGTTGTTGAGCATCTGCACCGGCATGCTCAAGGGCACGCCCTTGCGCCCGTAGGCGGCCGCTGGCAGTTGCTGGTCGGCGCAGGAGAAGGCGACGAACAGGTCACCGCTGGCATCCTCGGTACCACCGCCGGTACGGGCGATGCCGATGGACGCCCGTTGGGCCAGGCGCTGGCACTGGTGCGGCAGCAACGGTGCGTCGGTGGCGATGATCACCACGATCGACCCCATGCCCGGCTCGCCACGGTCGTCGAAGGGCGAGGGAATGCCGTCCAATACCCGGCCGACCGGATAGCCGTCGATGCGCAGCTCGCGGCGCTGGCCATGGTTGGCCTGCACCAGCGCGCCCACGGTCCAGCCGCCCTGGTCTTGCGGCAGCTTGCGCGAAGCGGTGCCGATACCGCCCTTGAATTCGTGGCAGATCATACCGGTTCCGCCACCGACAGCGCCTTCGGCGACTGGGCCGGACTCGGCGCGGGCCAGCGCTTCGTTCACCTGGGCCGGGCTGACATGCTGGCCCCAGATATCGTTGAGCAGGCCGTCGAAGGTCTCCAGCACCACCGGCATGCACCAGTACACCGACGGATCGGCCAGGGCATCGCGCTCGGCGGCGATCAGGGCGTCACGCACCACGCCGACGCTGTGGGTGTTGGTGATGGCGATGGGCGTGGTCAAAAGGCCTGCCTCGCGGATCCATTCCAGCCCCGTGGCATCGCCATTGCCGTTGAGCACGTGGACACCGGCGAAGCATGGCGCCAGGCGGGCCGCGCCGGGGCGGGGCTGGATCACCGTCACGCCGGTGCGCACCTGCTTGCCGTCGCCGTCGGCGACCAGGGTGCTGTGGCCGACGCGGACCCCAGGGACATCGGTGATGGCGTTGAATGCTCCGGGGCTACCCAGGCCCAGGGTGATGCCGAGTTGACGAGCGCGCATAGGGACTCCTTCGTTTCAGAGTTTCTGGAAGGCTGGGCTGAGCTTGCCGTAGGTGCCATAGAGGAGCACCGAGGCAGCCAGTATGCCGAGGATGATCAGGGTGTCGCGTACCGAAGCCCCGAGCAGGCAATTGAGCAGCAGGTAGCCGGAACCGAGCGTCGCCAGCAGCGCCGGCAGTGGCCACAGCGGCATGCGGTACGGGTGTTCGCGGTCGCTGCGCAGTACCCGGCTGAACAGGCCGCACAGGGCCACCGCCAGGTAGACCATGACCAGTAGCAGGACGGTGAAGGAGGTCAGTTCCTCCAGGTTGGAGCTCAAGCTCAGGGCTGCCGACGGCACGGCGAGGAACAAGGTGGCCAGCCACGGCGATTCCCAGCGTGGGTGGATGCGCGTGAACAGGCGGTTCAGGGCTGGCGTCCACAACTGGTCGCGGCCGCTGCTGAAGATCACCCGGCCGGACTGGATGACGATGGCGATGATGGCGTTGAACACCGAGAGGAAGATCCCGGCACTGACCAGCCGCGAGAGGGTTTCGTTGCCATGGGCGGTGAGCAGGTAGCCGATCGGGTCGGGGCTGGCCAGCATGTCCTGCAGAGACGGGGCGCCGAGCAACAGCGCGCCGATCGGTATCAGCTCGATCGCCACCACCAGCGCCAGCGACCAGAGCACGGCGCGGTGGATGCCCTGCCCACCGTCCTTCATGTCCTCGGCCAGCAGCACGGCGCCGCCGAAGCCGTTGTAGGAGAACAGCGCGGTGCCCACCGCGGCGAACACCAGCGCCCAGGGCGCTGCCGCGAGCAGGCCGTGGTCCAGGTGCAGGGGCTGGGCCAGTACGCTCAGCGGCTGGCTGACGTTGCCCAGGCCAAGCACCACGATCACCAGCAGGGCGACGACCTCGCAGAGCAGGAAGACCCCGGTGACCCAGGCGTTGACGCGGATGTTGAGGATACCCAGGCCGTAGCTGGCGACGACGATGGCCAAGGCCACGGACGGGGTGTCGAACTGCGTGCCCAGGGCGCTGTTGAGGTAGGTGGCCGCGCCTGTGGCCAGCACCGGCGGGATGAACAGCAAGGACACCAGCACGGTGAGGAAGGTGGCATAGCCGGCCATGCCGCCGAACACTCGCTTGGCATAGACGTATTCGCCGCCAGCCGAACTGTGCGCACGGCCGAGCTCGGCGTAGCACCAGGCGAACATCAGCGCCAGCAGGGCGGCCAGGACGAAGGCCAGGAAGGCACCGCTGCCGGCCTGGGCGATGGCGAAAGGTGCGATGACGAACACGGAACTGGCCGGTGTGACCGCCGATACCGTGATGGCGACCACATCGAGCATGCCCAGGCTGGGTTTGAGCGCACGGTCGTGCATGTCGTTCTCCTCGAATTGTTATTGGTGGTTGAGGCAGTGACGAAGAAGCGGATGGCGCCCTCTCGGCGCAGCGCTGCATGGGCGGCAATCTAGGCTTGGCGGGGGAGGCGGCCAATCACCCTTTGGGGGTACGCCCCTTGACGCGAGGGTGGGAAAGGAGGGAAATCCCATCACCTTTTCAGGGGAACCGACGGATGCACAGCCTGTTTCACGAAGTCGGCGTTCACGCCAGCCTTGGCCGCACCATCGAACAGATCGGCCAGCCACGCTTCTGGAAGCAGCTGGTCCTGCTGCTGCGCTGCTGGCTGCCGTTCGACAATGCCCTGGCCGCCTTCTACCCCGCCCGCGGGACGCCCGTGGTGCTGGAGGAGTACGACGCCGCCCCCCAGGATGGCCCGGCAGCCATGCCCTTGTACCTCAGCGGCCTGTACCAGCTCGATCCTTTCTACCAGGCCTGCCAGGACGGCCTGCCCAGCGGCCTGTACCGCCTCGACGAAGTGGCGCCGGACCAGTTCCAGCAGAGCGAGTACTACCTCAACTACTTCCATGCCAACGTGCTGGAGGACGAGGTGCAGTTCATCCTCCAGCTACCCGGCCAGGGGGCGCTGTCGTTGTCATTGGGCATGCGCCAGCCGTTCGACGTCGGGCAGTGTGGCCTGCTGGCGATGCTCTGTCCCTGGGTGCTGGCGCTGATGCAGCAGCACTGGCCATTGCGCAGCCAGCGCTTGTTGCCGACCGGCGAGCCGGTGGCCGCCCAGGTGCGTGATGCGCTCAGCCACTTCGGGGCGGGGGTGTTGTCCGAGCGCGAGCTGGAGATCGCCCGGCTGATCCTGCGCGGCTATTCCTCCAAGGCCATGGCCGAGCGCCTGGCGATCTCACCGGAAACCGTCAAGGTTCATCGCCGGCACCTCTACGCCAAGCTCGACATCTCCTCGCAGCCGGAGCTGTTCTCGTTGTTCCTGCAGTCGCTGGGGCACGATGTGGAGAACCCCTGAGCCTATTTCGAGCCCTGCCTGGCTTGCTCGGCGCGCACGGCCATCATGAAGGTCTGCATCGCCGAGGAATGTACCCGGTTGCGCCGGGTGATCAGGCCGTAGGGCGGCAACTGGGGCTCCAGTTGGATGGGCAGGACCGCCAGCAGGTGCCGTCCCGGATAGTCCTCGACCACCGAGCGCGGGGTGATGCCGATCATGTCGGTCTGCTGCAGCAGCGACAGCAAGGTCATGATCGAGGTGGTCTCGACGATGCTGCTGGGCAGGTCGATGCGGGCATTGTGGAAGGCCTGGTTGACGATGGCGCGCATGGGGCTGGGATGTTGCTGCAGCACCCAGGTCATTTCCTGCAGTTCGGTCCAGTCCAGTTTCCTGGCCTTGGCCAGCGGGTGCTGCGCGCCGGTGATCACGCACAGGTCCTCTTCGCCGAGGCTGTCGAACTGCAGGTCGTCGGTACGCGCGTTGCTGGGGATGCGCCCCAGCACTACGTCGAGTTGGTCTTGTTGCAGGGCCTGCACCAGCACGTCGCTGGTATCCACCTGGATGCTCATCGACAGGCGCGGGTGGCTTCGCTTGAGGGTGGCGATGGTACGGGTCAGCAGGCCAGAGGCCAGGGCAGGAATGGCGCCGACCGTGACCCGGCCGAGGTTGCCGGACTCCAGGGCGACCATTTCCTCGCGCATGCCCGACAGCTCGGCGAAGATCATCCGCGCGTAGTAGATCAGCGTCTCGCCGAACGGCGTGGCGCGCATGCCGCGTGGCAGGCGCTCGAACAGCTCGACGCCGAGCAGGTCCTCGGCTTCATGAAGCATCTTGGTCGCCGCCGGCTGGGTCATGCCGATCTCCTCGGCGGCACGCCGCAGCGAGCCCAGCTCCTCCAGGGCCAGCATCAGGCGCAGCTGACGCAGACGCAGGCGGCTATGGATGATACTGGCGTCGGGGATGCGGGACATGGTCTGGCTCATGGTCGAGGGGCGGTCAAGAGTGACAAGAAATGGCAGCGCTCGCCAGCGGATTGCGCGAGGGGGGCTGCAAAGCAGCCCCTGCCCAGGAGGTTCAAGCCGTGCGCCGCTGCCGTTTCTGCCCCAGCGCCGAACGCAGCGCTGTCGCCAACCTGGCAAGCAGCGGCCAGCACAGCATCACCAGGGCCGCACTGGTCAGGCTGCCCACCAGCGGGTTGGACCAGAAGATCGACAACTGCCCGTCGGAGAACAGCATCGACTGGCGGAACGCATCCTCGGCCTTGTCCCCCAGTACCGCGGCCAGCACCAGCGGGGCGATGGGGTAGCCCAGTTTCTTGAACACATAGCCCAGCGCGCCGAACAGCAGCATCAGCCCGACATCGGTCATCGAGTTGTGCACCGAGTAGGCACCAATGGCGCAGACCATGATGATGATCGGCGCGATGACCGAGAACGGAATGCGCAGGATCGAGGCGAACAGCGGCACCGTGGCCAGCACCACGATCAGGCTCACGACGTTGCCCAGGTACATGCTGGCGATCAGCCCCCAGACGAAGTCGTGCTGTTCGACGAACAGCGTCGGCCCTGGGTGCAGGCCCCAGATCATCAGCCCGCCGAGCATCACCGCGGCGGTCGCCGAACCGGGGATGCCGAGGGTCAGCATCGGCAGCAGGGCGCTGGTGCCCGCGCTGTGGTCGGCGGTCTCCGGTGCGATCACGCCTTCCACCTCGCCCTTGCCGAACCTGTCGCGGTTCTTCGAGAAGCGCCGGGCCAGGCTGTAGCTCATGAACGACGCGGCGGTCGGGCCGCCAGGCGTGACCCCCATCCAGCAACCGACCAGGGCACTGCGCAGCCAGGTCAGCCAGTAGCGCGGCAGCTTGGCCCAGGTGCGCAGGATCACCATCGGCGTGATACGGGCACGCTCTCCCCGGAACACCAGGCCTTCCTCCACGGTGCAGAGGATCTCGCCGATGCCGAACAGGCCGATCACCGCCACCTCGAAGCTCAGGCCCGACAGTAGCCATGGCTGGTCGAAGGTCAGGCGCAGTTCACCGGACACGGTGTCCATGCCCACGGCGGCCATGGCGAAGCCGATCATCATCGCCACCACGGTTTTCAGCGGTGGGTTCTTGCTCAGGCCGATGAAGGTACAGAACGCCAGCAGGTAGACGGCGAAGAACTCCGGCGAGCTGAACGCCATGGCGAAGCGGGCGATGTGGGTGGAGAGGAAGGTGAGCAACAGCACGCCGACCAGAGCCCCGAGCAGTGCCGAGGTGAACGCGGCGGTCAGCGCTTCGCCAGCCTGGCCGTTGCGGGCCATCGGGTAGCCGTCGAAGGTCGTGGCCACCGAGGACGGCTCGCCGGGGATGTTGAACAGGATCGAGGTGATCGAGCCACCGAACAACGCCCCCCAGTACATGCACGACAGCAGGATGATCGCCGACACCGGCGACATGGTGAAGGTCAGCGGCAGCAGCAGGGCCACGCCGTTCGGCGCGCCCAGCCCTGGCAGCACGCCGACCAGGATGCCCAGCAGCACGCCGACCACCATCAGGCCCAGGTGGTGGGCGGTGAAGATCAGGCTCATGCCCTGCATCAGCGAGTCGAATTCACTCATGGCCGCAGCCCTCCCAGGAAGGTGGCCAGGTCGCCCAGCACGCCGGCGTCCAGCGGCACCTTGAACCAGACCGCGAAGATCAGGTAGCTGGCCAGTGCCGCACCGCAGGAGATCATGGCGATGGCCAGCTTGCCATGGCCCTGGCCATCCTGGCGGCTGCGCCACATGAACCAGGCGATGAACAGCACCGAGGCCAGGTAGATGCCCGTGAATGGCATGGCCGCCACGTACACGGCAATGGGCAGGAACACCGACAGCACCCGGGCGAATGCCTGGCGCCCGACGAACGCCGCCATCGCCTGTCGGCGCAGCAGCGCCAGGAGCAGGTTGCCGATACTGGCGGCGCTCAGCAGCAGGCCGATGTAGAAGGGGAAGTAGCCGGCTTCTGGGCCGGCATCGCCCCAGCCGATACCGATATCCAGGCTGCCCTGCATGACGATGCCGCCCAGTGCGGCAGTGAACAGCGCAAGGCCGGTTTCCACCCAGCGGGTGGCGATCAATGGCGCGTCTGAAGGTGAGGACATGGGCGTCTCCATGGCAGGGTTCACTGGCGCAGCCAGCCGGCTTGCTGGAACAGCGGGATGACCCGCTCACGGTCCTTCTCGATGTAGGCCACCAGGTCCTGGCCTTCGAGGAAGGTCGGTGCCAGCGCCGAACGTTCGATGTAGGTCTTGAATTCCGGGGTCTGGCTGACCTTGCGCAGCAGCTCGACATAGAAGGCGCGTTGCTCGTCGCTGATGCCGCCAGGCAGGAACACAGTGCGCGGGAAGCGGTACTGATCGATGCCCAGGCCCTGCTCGTGGCAGGTCGGGATGTCTGCCCAGGACTGCTCGGCGGTGACCTTTTCGCTGTAGATCATGCGCTCGCGGCTGAACACGCACAGCGGCTTGACCTGGCCGCCGCGCCACTGGCTGAGGCTTTCGGCAGGGTTGTTGAGGTTGGCCGCGATGTGCTTGCCGGCCAGCTGGATGGAGGCCTCGCTGCCGCTCTTGAAGGGGATGTAGGTGAGCTTGCTGCCGACCTGCTGGCCGATCAGCAACGCCAGGGTCTGGTCGACGTCCTTGGACTGGCTGCCGCCGAAGCGCATCTTGCCGGCGTTGCTTGCAAGGGCTGCCTTGAACGCCGAGGCATCGGCCCAGGGCGCGTCCTGGTAGGTCCAGAGGATGAAGTCATCCTCGGCGACCGCGGCCACCGGTGTCAGGTCGGTCCATTGGTAACCCAGCTTGGCCACCAGCGGTAACAGGTAGACATTGTTGGTGCCGATCACCAGCTTGTGCGCATCGCCCTGGGCCAGCTTCATGTCGAGGAAGGCTTCGGCGCCATTGCCGCCGCCTTTGTTCAGCACCACGGTGTTGACGTCCAGCAACTGATGCTGGCTGATCGCCGACTGGATCAGGCGTGCCAGCTGGTCGGTGCCGCCCCCGGGGCCACCGGCGACGACGATTTCAACGTTCTTCCCGGGCTTCCAACCCTCGGCAAGGGCGGGCAGGGTGCTGGCGCAGAGCAGCGTGCAAGCGGCCAGGAACGACGACAGGTGACGCGCGGATGCGGTTCGCATGGGATACCTCTTGTTGTCTTTGTTATGGGTAGCCGGAGTGTGCGAAGCGAACCGATAAGCGTCTACTCAAAATAAGGCATACACCGATAGCCCTGGGTTATGCCAGGCCGGTTCGCCTAGCGATAACCACAGGAAATGGCTGTATGAGCAGGTTTGATTAGACGGTTATCGATGCCGCACCCATAGTGGGCTTCACCGGCCTTACCGGATCACAACAATAACGATCAGAGGGACTTCCCATGGCTCAGGCACACCCTGCCGTGCTGCACGCCAGCCCTGCGCGCGGCAAGACCGTCGCGCAGAAGGCCAGCAATGTGCGCTGGCGCATCTTCGCCATCATCTTCGCACTCACGGTGATCAACCTGATCGACCGTGTCTCCCTGTCCATCGCCATGCCCACCATCGCCGCCGAGTTCGAGCTGACGCCGAGCATGCAGGGGCTGATCCTCAGCAGCTTCTTCTGGGCCTACGCCTTGCTGCAGATCCCCGGCGGCTGGTTGATCGACCGCTACGGGCCGCGCCGGGTGATCGGCTGGTCCACGGGCTTGTGGGGCATGTTCCAGACGCTCGCGGCGTTCGCCACCGGGGGCCTTTCGCTGATGTTCGCGCGCGTGGCGCTGGGGGCCGCGGAGGCGCCATTGTTCCCCTCCGGCGGCAAGCTCAACTCGCTGTGGCTGGGCTCCAGCGAGCGCAGCCGTGGTGCCGTGCTCATGGATTGCGGCGGGCCGCTGGGCGTGGCCCTGGGCGGTTTGATCATCGCCTACCTGATCGCCGTGCTCGGTTCCTGGCGCATCGCCTTCTTCATCGCCGGCATCGCCACCCTGGCCATGGCCTGGCTGGCCTGGCACTACCTGCGCGACAACCCCGCCGAGCATCCGGCGGTCAATGATGCCGAACTCGACAAGATCAACCAGGGCCGCGCCGTGCCGATGGCCGAGGCCGCCCTGCAGGCGACCAAGGGCCTGGGCATCGCCGCCCGTTCGCTGACCGGCATCCTGCTCGGGCGTGCCAGCTGGGCCATGGTGTTCTTCGGCCTGCTGACCTGGGGGCCGAGCTACCTGGCCCAGGCACGGGGCTTCGACATCAAGGGCATCGGTGCCGCGACTTTCATCATCTTCCTGTGCGGTGCGGTCGGCTCGCTGGTTGGCGGTTACCTCTGCGACCTGTTGATCCGCAAAGGCGTGCGCCGTGGCGTGGCGGCCAAGAGCCTGTTGAGCGTGTCCGGGCTGGTAGCGCTGGGCGCCTTCCTGCTGCTGCCACAACTGGACGATGCCTTCGCCGCCGTCGCGCTGCTGGCGCTGACCGCCTTCTTCCTGATGTGGGGCAGCCTGTACTGGAGCTTCCCGGCGCTGCTCGCCGCCCCCTCGCGGGTCGGCTTGATCGGCGGGGTGATGAACCTGGCCGGCAGCCTCGGCGGCATCGTCGTGCCGATCTTGGTCGGCCTGCTGCTCCAGCACCTGGGCGGCTACTCGGCGGTGCTCGGTTTCTTCGCCTTGTGCTCGGCGCTGTTCATCGCCGGCACCCTGTTGATCGCTCTGGACAAGACCGAGGTATGCCATGGCTGAGCTGTACGACGGGCCGATCGTCGATGCCCATCATCATTTCTGGGACCCGCAACGCAACCACCATCCGTGGTTGTCGGGCAGCGAGAACATTCCCTTCCGCTACGGTGACTACAGCGCGATCAAGCGGCGCTATTTCCCCGAGGACTACCTTGCCGATGCAGGGGCCCACCGGGTGGTCGAGACCGTCTACGTGGAAACCGAGTGGGACCCGCGTGACCCGATTGGCGAAACCCGCTTCATCCATGAGGTCGCCGCCCGCTATGGCGCGCCCAACGCGGTGGTCGCGCAGGCCTGGCTGGATGCTCCCGAGGCGGCCGAGGTGCTGGCCGCACAGGCCGGCTTCGAGCGGGTCCGCAGCGTGCGCCACAAACCGGGTGGCCCGAGCCGGCCGGAGGAGGTCGGCCAGTGCCGCAGCCTGATGAGCGACGAGCGCTGGCGCCGTGGCTACGCCGAGCTGGCCCGCCACGGGCTGCACTTCGACCTGCAGACGCCGTGGTGGAACCTGGCCGAGGCCGAGCGGCTGGCGCGTGATTTCCCCCAGACACTGCTGATCCTCAACCACACCGGCCTGCCGTCGGACCGCAGCGAAGCGGCCCTGGCGGCCTGGCATGCGGCCATGGCGCGGTTCGCCGGGTGCCCGAACGCGAGGGTGAAGATCTCTGGCATCGGCCAGGCCGGCAGGCCGTGGCGTGCCGAGGACAACGCCTGGATCGTGCGCGAGACCATCGCCATGTTCGGCGCGCAGCGGGCGATGTTCGCCAGCAACTTCCCTGTCGACAGCCTGTGCGGCTCGTTCGACGACATCTATGGCGGCTTCAAGCGCATCGTCGCCGACCTGCCCGGCGAGGCGCAGGCCCAGCTTTTCTACCATAACGCCCGGCGCATCTACCGCACCGTGCCCGACACCTTGCGCCCTGCGCCAGTGTCGACCGACCTGAGGACCCCTGCATGAGCAAACCCACCCTCCCGCGCCTGGCCATGGTCCTGGGCGACCCCGCCGGTATCGGCCCGGAGCTGATCGCCCGCCTGCTGGCCGAGCCCGAGGTGCGCGGCAAGGCCCACGTGGTGCTGATCGCCGACGAAGCGGAAATGCGTCGAGGCATGCGCATCGCCGGCTGCGAGTTCCCTTACCGGCGCATCGACGACCTGCAAGCGCTGGAGTTCGCCGATGACACGCCGCTGCTGTACCCCTATCGCGGCGCAGCCGAGGGCGAGTTCCCGCGTAGCGAGGCGAGCGTGATCGGCGGGCGCTACAGCCTGGATACCCTGGCCGTGGCCCTGGCGCTGACCCAAGACGGCAGGACCGACGCGATTCTCTTCGGGCCATTGAACAAGACCTCGCTGCACATGGCCGGCATGGGCCATAGCGACGAGCTGCACTGGTTCGCCGAGCGCCTGGGCTTCGCCGGCCCGTTCTGCGAGTTCAACGTGCTCGATGAGCTCTGGACCTCACGGGTGACGTCCCACGTGGCGCTGGCCGACGTACCGGGCCTGCTCAGCCAGGCGCGGTTGCTCGAGGCCATCGGTCTGATCGACACCGCGCTCAAGCGCAGTGGCCTGGCCCGGCCGCGCATCGGTGTGTGCGGCCTCAACCCGCACAACGGCGACAACGGCAGCTTTGGCCGCGAGGAGCTGGACATCATCGGCCCAGCGGTGCAGACGGCGCGTGCGCAGGGCATCGATGCCGACGGGCCTTATCCGGCCGACACCATCTTCCTCAAGGTGCAGGGCGATGCCCAGGCCTTCGATGCCGTGGTCACCATGTACCACGACCAGGGGCAGATCGCGATCAAGCTGATGGGCTTCTCCCGTGGCGTGACCGTCCAGGGCGGGTTGCCGGTGCCCATCACCACACCCGCGCATGGCACGGCCTTCGACATCGCAGGGCAGGGCAAGGCCAACGTCGGCGCGACCCGCCAGGCCTTCGAGATCGCCTGCCGGATGGGGCTCAACGCCCGCTGATCCCGCGCACCGCCAGCCTCACCTTCCCGTCAGTCACTCACCCACATCGCCTGGGGCCCGGAGGGCTCCACGGCGGGGCTCACCCTGGAAAAAGGAAAACAACAACAATGACCCGTGCTTTTTCTCACCGCTTCAAAGCCACCTCGATGGCGCCTGTGCTGATCGCCGGCCTGCCGCTGAGTGCCATCGCCGAGGGTTTCATCGACGATGCCAGTGTGACCTTGGGCATGCGTAACCTCTACTTCAACCGTGACTTTCGCCAGCCCGCTGCGGCGCAGTCGAAGCAGGAGGAATGGGCCCAGGGGTTCTTGCTGCAGGCCAAGTCCGGCTACACGCCCGGCCTGTTCGGGGTGGGCATCGACCTGATCGGCCAACTGGGCTTCAAGCTCGACAGCAGCCCAGAGCGCAGCGGCTCGGGACTGTTGCCCAGGCATAGCGATGGCCGGGCGGTGGACGATTACTCGCGGCTGGGCCTGGCACCCAAGCTGCGGTTGTCGAAGACCGAGCTCAAGGTAGGCGAACTGCAGCCGGAGTTGCCGATCCTGCTGCGCAACGATGGCCGCTTGCTGCCACAGACGTTCCAGGGCGGCATGCTCACCTCGCGGGAGTTCGATGGCCTGACCTTGCAGGGCGGGCAGATGCGCTCGCTGAGCCAGCGCAACTCTTCCGACCATGAGGATTTGTCCGTGGACGGTCGTGGCGGGGTATTCGCCGACCGTTTCGACTATGTTGGCGGCGAGTACCGCTTCAATGCCGACCGCACCCAAGTCGGACTGTGGCAGGCACGGCTGCAGGACATCTACCAGCAACGCTTCTACAACGTCAGCCACAAGCAGAAGGTCGGCGACTGGACCTTGGGGGCCAATGTCGGCTTCTTCGCCACCCAGGAGGAGGGGAGTGCCGACCTGGGGGATCTGGACAACCGGGCGCTGACCAGCTTCGTCAGTGCGAGGTACGCCGGCCATACCTTCGGCGCCGGCTATCAGCGCATGTATGGCGACGACGGCATGGTCTACATCGCCGGGACCAGCACGCCGCTGGTCAACGATATCCAGGTGCGCAACTTCACCACGGCGGGCGAGCGCTCCTGGCAGGTGCGCTATGACTACGACTTCGTCGCCCTGGGGATTCCCGGGCTGTCGCTCATGGCCCGCTATGCGAGCGGTGACCATGCCGAGGTGGCAGGCGGGAGCGATGGCAAGGCCTGGGAGCGTGACCT
Organism: Pseudomonas sp. I2; assembly: GCF_040984075.1. Lineage (NCBI taxonomy): Bacteria > Pseudomonadati > Pseudomonadota > Gammaproteobacteria > Pseudomonadales > Pseudomonadaceae > Pseudomonas > Pseudomonas sp. I2. Next base: position 17,342 of record NZ_JBCGFQ010000061.1, on the reverse strand, counting down.
GGATATCACCTATGTCATCCAGGCGGGGCCCCTGAAGAACCTGGGCGTGCGTTGGCGCAATGCCATGGTGCGTTCCAACCATGCCGCCGATGTGGATGAGAACCGCCTGATCCTCACCTATACCCTGAAGTTGCTCTGACACTCTCATGGCCTCTGGGGCCGCTTCGCGCCCCAGCTTACGATGCATACCTCCCCCGATAACCCCGAAGCCACCAATGGGCATCCTGGTATATCCCCAGGTTATCGATGGATACGCATAAGTGATTATCCAGCCCCGCCTGCCGCCTCTACAGTCGCCCCATGGCTCGCCACTGCCTGGCGCGCCAGCCAAGACCAACAAGAAGCCCGTCCTGACGCTTCGCAGGACGATCACGGCAAGCACGAGGAAGTCCCCATGAGCGACCACGCCAGAGCCCTGGCCTCGGCCATTTCCATCAGCCGCGCGCGGCTACTGCCTTTCCTGATCCTGATGTACGTACTGGCCTTCATCGACCGGGCCAACGTCGGTTATGCCCGGGCCTTCCTGCAAGCCGACACCGGCCTTGGCGATGCGGCCTTCGCCTTCGGCGCGAGCATCTTCTTCATCGGCTATGCCTGTTTCGAAGTGCCCAGCAACCTGATGCTGCACCGCCTCGGCGCACGGGTCTGGCTGTGCCGGATCATGGTCACCTGGGGGCTGGTCAGCGCGGCGATGATGTTCGCCGACAACGCCACGACCTTCTACGTGCTGCGCTTCTTGCTCGGCGTCGCCGAGGCCGGCTTCTTCCCCGGCATCATCCTCTACCTCACCTACTGGTTCCCGTCCCAGAGCCGCGCCCAGGCCCTGGGCCTGTTCTACTTCGGCCTGCCGCTGGCGCTGGTGCTGGGCGGGCCGTTGTCCGGCTGGTTGCTGGAGTTCCATGGGGTATTCGGCCTGACCAACTGGCAATGGCTGTTCGTGGTCGAGGGGCTGATGGCCTCGGTGGTCGGTATCGCCGCCTACTTCTACCTGGTCGACCGCCCACGCAATGCCCGCTGGCTCAGCGATGTGCAGAAACAGGCGCTGGAAGGCACGCTGGCCGAGGAAGACGCGCAGAAGCAGGCCCATGGCCCGCACGGCTTCCTCGGTGCGCTGCGCAATGGCCAGGTCATGAAGTTCTGCCTGGTGTACTTCACCGTGCAGATGAGCGTGTACGGCGTGGTGTTCTACCTGCCGACCCGCATCGCCAGCTTCCTGGACGGCCAGGTGGGCCTGAGCGTCGGCCTGTACACCGCGATTCCCTGGGCCTGTGCCCTGGTGGTCACCCGCCTGGTGACCCGTTATGCCGACCGTAGCGGCCTGCACCGCCAGCTCGCGGTGGCCATGCTGGCCATGGCCGCCGCCGGTATCGCGGCATCGGCCCTGGCTGGCAGCCTGCCGCTGGTGGTGCTGGCCTTCTGCTTCGCCGCTGCCGGTTTCGTTTCCGTGCAGCCGCTGTTCTGGACCCTGCCCACCGGCTACCTGAGCGGTGCGGCCGCGGCCAGCGGCATCGCCCTGATCAACTCCCTGGGCAACCTGGGCGGCTTCGTCGCGCCGAACCTCAAGACCTTGACCGAAACCCTGTTCGCCGATCCACGTGCCGGCATGTTCGCCCTGGCCGTGGTGGGTGTCCTGGGGGCCTGCCTGTTGTCCCGACTCAAATCTTCCCGACCATCGCCTGCCCCGATCGAACCCGCGCGGGCCGGCTGATCAACGCCATGTGATAGGAGCTGTGACCATGAAAATCAAATCCGTGCGTACCCGTGTCTTCGAATGGAAAGGCAAGGTCGTGCCACCCCAGGCGCATTTCTGCACCAATGCCAGCGACATCCTCTTCGAGCGCGGCGACGCCATGGGTTCGTTCCGCTTCCACGGCTGGCTGGTGGTGGAGATCGAAACCGACAACGGCATCGTCGGTATCGGCAACTGCGCCCTGGCCCCGCGCGTGGCCAAGGAGATCATCGACCTGTACCTGGCACCGATCTGCATCGGCGAGGACCCCTTCGACAACGAGTACATCTGGCAAAAAATGTACCGTCGCACCCATGCCTGGGGCCGCAAGGGCATTGGCATGGCGGCCATCTCGGCGGTCGACCTGGCGATCTGGGACATCATGGGCAAGGCGGTGAACAAGCCGGTGTTCAAGCTGCTCGGCGGGCGCACCAAGGAAAAGATCTGGACCTACGCCTCCAAGCTGTACGCCAACGACAACCTCGACGTGTTCCTCGAGGAAGCCCAGGGTTACCTGAACCAGGGCTTCACCGCGCTGAAGATGCGTTTCGGCTACGGCCCCAAGGACGGTCCGGCCGGCATGCGCCGTAACATCGAGCAGGTCCGCGCCCTGCGCGAACTGGCCGGCCCCGATGTCGACATCATGCTCGAGTGCTACATGGGCTGGACCCTGGAGTACGCCCGGCGCATGTTGCCCAAGCTCGCCGAGTTCGAGCCGCGCTGGCTGGAAGAGCCGGTGATCGCCGATGACATCGAAGGTTATATCGAGCTGAAGAAGATGGGCATCATGCCGATCTCCGGCGGCGAGCATGAGTTCACCGGCCATGGCTTCAAGGACCTGTTGGAGCGCCGCGCGGTGGACGTCATCCAGTACGACACCAACCGTGTCGGCGGCATCACCGCCGCGCGTAAGATCAACGCCATGGCCGAAGCCTGGTCGGTGCCGGTGATCCCCCACGCCGGGCAGATGCACAACTACCACTTGACCATGGCCAGCACCGCTTCGCCGATGGCCGAGTTCTTCCCGGTGTTCGACGTCGAGGTCGGCAACGAGCTGTTCTACTACGTCTTCAAGGGCGAACCGCAGCCGGTGGATGGCTACATCCAGCTGGACGACGACAAGCCGGGCCTGGGCCTGGAGATTTCCGAGGAATACCTCGGCGACTTCAACATCATCGAATGATCGCGCCGGGCGCTGCCGCTCGGTGGCGCCCAGCCCGTCGAACGGGAGGAGAGACACATGCGGTTGATTCAATTCGAAGACCCGGCCGGCCAGCGCCAGGTCGGAGTGGTCGAGGGTACGCAGGTCCAGGTGGTGCGCGGTGTGCGCAGCACCCGCGAGCTGGCGTTGGCGGCGATCCGTGGTGGGCGCGCTCTGGTGGAGGAAGTACTGGCCCGTGGCTGCGACGCCGGGCCGGCCTATGCCGGGCTGCTGGAGGCGGGGCGGGTGCTGCCACCGTTGGACCATGAAGACCCGGCGCACTGCCTGGTCAGCGGTACCGGCCTGACCCACCTGGGCAGCGCCGCCACGCGAGACAAGATGCACCAGCACGGCGAGCAGGACGACACCACGCTCACCGACACCATGCGTATCTTCAAGTGGGGCCTGGAGGGGGGCAAGCCCGCCGCCGGCGAAGCGGGGGCGCAGCCGGAATGGTTCTACAAGGGCGATGGCAGCATCGTCGTGCGCCCCGGTGCGGACCTGCCGTTGCCGGCCTTCGCCGAGGATGCCGGCGAGGAACCAGAGCTGGTCGGTCTCTACGTGATAGGTGACGACGGCCGCCCGTATCGGCTGGGCTATGCCCTGGGCAACGAGTTCTCCGACCATGTCATGGAGCGGCGCAACTACCTGTACCTGGCGCATTCCAAGCTGCGCAGTTGCGCCTATGGCCCTGAGCTGCGCGTGGGCGAGCTGCCGCGCCACCTGCAAGGGCGCAGCCGTATCCTGCGCAATGGCGAGGTGCTCTGGGAGCGCGAGTTCCTGTCCGGCGAGGACAACATGTGCCACAGCTTCGAGAACCTGGAGTTCCATCACTTCAAGTACGCCCAGTTCCTGCGCCCGGGCGATGTGCATGTGCATTACTTCGGCACGGCGACGCTGTCCTTTGCCGACGGTATCAAGGCCGTGCCGGGCGACACCTTCGAGATCGCCGTGCCTGACTTCGGTGCGCCGCTGCGCAACGGCATCGTCGCTGGCGAACCGGCCATGGCGCCGGGACAGGTCGCGGCGCTCTGAATCCTCGTCACCATCCGCTTTTGCCGGGTCGCGCCGCCTGCCGATGGCGGTGGCGCGGCCCCCGATCATGAGGTCGATATGCCAACCATCCTCGGTTACAACTACATCGCTGGCGCCCGTAGCGCGGCAGGTTCGGTCGTGCTGCAGAGCATCGACGCGACCACCGCCGAGGCGCTGCCCTACAGCTTCCACCAGGCGACCCTGGAAGAGGTGGACGACGCGGCGCAAGCGGCCGCCGCTGCCTTCTTGCCATACCGCGACCTGCCGGCCACGCGCCGGGCGGCGTTCCTCGACGCCATCGCCGAGGAGATCGACCTGCTCGGCGATGAGTTCGTCGCCATCGTCTGCCGCGAAACGGCATTGCCGGCGGCACGCATTCAGGGCGAGCGTGGCCGTACCAGCGGTCAGATGCGCCTGTTCGCCCAAGTGCTGCGGCGTGGGGATTTCCATGGCGCGCGGATCGACCGCGCCCTGCCGGAGCGCAAGCCGTTGCCACGGGTCGACCTGCGCCAGTGCCGCATCGGCGTGGGGCCGGTGGCGGTGTTCGGCGCGAGCAACTTCCCACTGGCATTCTCGACTGCCGGTGGCGATACCGCCGCGGCCCTGGCCGCCGGATGCCCGGTGGTGTTCAAGGCGCACAGCGGCCACATGGCCACCGCCGAGCTGGTGGCCGATGCCATCCTGCGCGCCGCGCAACGCACCGGCATGCCCAGCGGTGTGTTCAACATGCTCTACGGCGCCGGTGTCGGCGAGCCGTTGGTCAAGCACCCGGCGATCCAGGCGGTCGGCTTCACCGGTTCGCTCAAGGGCGGTCGTGCCCTGTGCGACATGGCGGCTGCACGGCCGCAGCCGATTCCGGTGTTCGCCGAGATGAGCAGCATCAACCCGGTGGTACTGCTGCCCGAGGCGCTGCAGGTACGGGGCGAGACGCTGGCTACCGAGTTGGCCGCCTCGGTGGTGCTCGGTTGCGGACAGTTCTGCACCAACCCCGGGCTGGTCATCGGCATCCGCTCGCCGGCCTTCTCGCGCTTCGTCGAGCAGTTCAGCGCGCGCATGGCCGACCAGCCGGCACAGACCATGCTCAACGCCGGTACCCTGGCCAGCTACGAGAAGGGACTGGCGGCCCTGCACGCCCACCCGGGCATCCGCCACCTGGCCGGCCAGCGTCAGGAAGGCAGGCAGGCCCGGCCACAGCTGTTCCAGGCCGAGGCCCGGGTGCTGATCGACGGTGATGCGTTGCTGCAGGAGGAGGTCTTCGGGCCGACGACCGTGCTCGTCGAGGTGGCGGATGAGCAGGCGCTGGCCCAGGCCCTGAATGCCCTGCACGGGCAGCTCACGGCGACCCTGATCGCCGAGCCGGACGACCTGCGCCAGTTCGCGGCGCTGGTGCCGGTGCTCGAGCGCAAGGCCGGACGCCTGTTGCTCAATGGCTACCCGACCGGTGTCGAAGTCTGTGATGCGATGGTCCATGGCGGGCCGTACCCAGCCACCTCGGATGCGCGGGGCACCTCTGTCGGTAGCCTGGCGATCGACCGCTTCCTGCGCCCGGTGTGCTACCAGAACTACCCCGATGCCCTGCTGCCGGATGCGCTCAAGGACGGCAACCCGCTGGGGATCGTACGCTTGCTCGACGGGGTGCCGAGCCGCGATGCGCTAATCCCAGCCTGACAACGTCAGCCGTTGGCGAACAGCACCTTGGCCTCGGCGAAGCACTGTTCGGCGATCGCCGAGCGGGGCTCGCTGCGGCGCAGCAGCAGGCCGACCGGGCTGTGGATGCTGGCGTCGGCGATGGGGATGATGCGCATGTGCTGGGACAGCTCCTCCAGGCCGCACTCCAGCGGCATCACCGCGCAGCACACGCCGCTGTTGATGGCCTGGACCAGCTGGAAGGTGGAGTCGCTTTCCAGCACCGCCGCCGGTTCCAGGCCACGGCTGCGCAGGCTCAGGTCCAGCGCCTGGCGGTAGTGCATGCCTTTGCTCAACAGGCCCAGGGGCAGGTCGGCCACGCTGTCCCAGGACAGTTCGGTCTGCTCGAACTGGAAGTGCCGGGTGTCGTGCAGCAGGCCCATGGTGGTGGTGCCCAGCTCGATCACTTCGAAGAAGCTGGCGTTGACCTGATCCAGGTAGCAGAGCCCCAGGTCCAACTGGTTGCGGCTCAGGCCGTCGGTGATCTGCTCGGAGCTGAGCGAACTGAGCTCGAAGTGCAGTTCGGGGTACTTCTCGCGCAGTGGCAGCAGCAAGTGCATGGGGTTGAAGCTGGCCAGCGGCACGGTGCCCAGGCGCAGGCTGCCGACCACCTGGCCCCGGCAACTGGCGGCCTCGGCCTGCAGGCCGTCGTGGGCGGCCAGCAGGGTGCGGGCCCAGGCCAGGATGCGTTCGCCGGCCTCGGTGAAGCCCTCGAAGCGCTGGCCGCGCTTGACCAGTACCAGGTCCAGCTCGTCCTCCAGGTTGCGCAGGCGCATGGACAGGGTCGGCTGGGTGATGTGGCACAGCGCTGCGGCCTGGCCGAAATGGCGGGTCTTGTCGAGGGCGATGAGGAACTTGAGCTGCTTGATGTCCATGGGGTGGCCTGGTGGGCGGTGAAGTCGATGGCGTTGACCTTAACCAAGTCGGCCGTGGCTGGCCAATGTTTAGTGCCGATTGTATGGGAGCGGGTGCCTGGGCTGCTTTGCAGCCCATCGCCAGCAAGCCGGCTCCCACAGGGGCTCTGCTAAATCAAAGCGTTATGTTTTGTTCTATCGAACCGGCTTGCCGACGATAGACCCACTCGATGGCCCGGTTCGCCATATCGATTGGACGCTGGGCAGGCTTCTCTCTAGCGTGGCACGGGACAATGCCTATTCAGGAGCAAGCCCAGGTGAGTGTGAAACCGGACGCGGTGTTCGTACCGCTCAATATCGCCGTGCTGACGGTCAGCGATACCCGCACCTTCGACAACGACACGTCCGGCGAACTGCTGGCCAGCCGCTGCGTGCAGATCGGCCATCGACTGGTGGCGCGGGAGTTGCTCAAGGACGACCTGTACAAGATCCGCGCCCAGGTCGCCACCTGGATCGCCGACGACCAGGTGCAGGTGGTGCTGGTCACCGGCGGCACCGGCTTCACCGGGCGGGACAGCACGCCAGAGGCGGTGGAGTGCCTGCTGGACAAGCGCATCGACGGTTTCGGCGAGCTGTTCCGCGCCCTGTCGATCCTCGATATCGGCACCTCGACGGTACAGAGCCGGGCACTGGCGGGCCTGGCCAACGGCACGCTGGTGTGCTGCCTGCCAGGCTCGACCGGGGCCTGCCGCACGGCCTGGGAGGGGATCCTCGCCGAGCAGTTGGATGCACGGCACCGGCCCTGCAACTTCGTGGCGCACCTCAAGCCTATCGGGGCGTGCGAAACCCGGGGGTGAGGCGCGGCTCGTCAGAACCGTGCCAGGCGGTAGGCTTCCAGCCCCGCCACCGGCCCCTGCGCCAGGCGCCCGAGCCACTGCGCGGTCAGCGCGGCCTGGGTCAGGCCCAGGTGCTGGTGGCCGAAGGCGAGCAGCACCTTGCCGTCGCACACCCGGTCGATCACCGGCAATGAGTCGGGCAAGGAAGGGCGAAAGCCCATCCACGGGGTCGCGCCAGTGGCGTCGAGGTCGTGGCGCAGCAGGCCCTTGCTCAGGTTCAGCAACTGCCAGGCGCGTTGCATGCGGGGCGGGCGGCGCAGGCCGGCGAACTCCACCGTGCCGGCCAGGCGCAAGCCGCCGGCCATGGGCGTCATGATGAACTTGCGCTCCAGCGAGGTGACCGCGAACGGCAGCCGTTGCCGTTCGCCGGGCAGCATCAGGTGATAGCCGCGCTCGGTGTCCAGCGGCACCCGGGTGCCGGTCAGCGCCTGGGTCAGTGGGGCCGAGTGTGCGCCACAGGCGATCAGCACCTGGCGCGCCCGCACGGGGCCGTGGTCGGTGACCAGGGTGACGCCTTGCCCCTGCAGGCGGGCATCGCGTACCTGCTGCTGGTGGAACTGTACGCCCTGGGCCTTGGCGGCCTCGACCAGTTCGCAGACCACACGGTACGGGTCGAGGAAATGCCCCGTGGCGGGAAAGAACAGGCCGCCCCGGATGCCTTCGCTCAACTGTGGCGCCGCCGCCTGCACGGCCTGGGCGGACCACGGCTCGACCGGCACCGCCTGTTGCCGCAGGCGCGACTGCAGGGCCTCCAGCGCCTGGCGCGACTCCGGGCGCTCGAACACCAGCAGCGAGCCGTCCTCCTTGAGCAGCGCGGTACGGTCGATCGAGGCCAGCAACTGCCGCCACGCCGCCAGGCTGCCTTCGTTGAGCACACGCAAGCCCGCCACGCTACGCTGGAACGCGGCCGGGCGCAGGTTCAGCAGCAGGCGGGCGAACCACGGCAAGGCACGGGGCAGGTGTCGCCAGTCCAGGCGTAGCGGGCCCATCGGGTCGAGCAGCATGGCGGGAAGGCGCGTGAGGATCGACAGGTCGGCGATCGGGAACACCTGTTCAGTGGCCAGGTGGCCGGCGTTGCCGAACGAAGCGCCGTGGCCGGGCGCCTGCTGGTCGATGACCTGTACCCGCCGGCCCTGGCGGGCCAGCTCGAGGGCACAGGCGACACCGACGATGCCGGCGCCGACCACCACCAGGTCGGCATCGGCGTGGGCATGATCGAGGGGGAGGGCGTTGGGCATTGCCTAGGCTTCCCTCTGGCCATCGAGCAGCCGCCGCAGGTGCAGCGGGTTGTCGTGCTTGAGGGCGGTGGGCAACAGGGCATCGGGGAAGTCCTGGTAGCAGACCGGGCGCAGGAAACGCAGGATGGCGGCGGTGCCGACCGAGGTGCTGCGGGCATCGAGGGTGGCTGGGAACGGCCCGCCATGGACCATGGCATCGCAGACTTCGACGCCGGTCGGCCAGCCGTTGACCAGCAGGCGCCCGGCCTTGCGTTCGAGGGTCGGGAGCAAGGCGCGGGCGGCCGGCAGGTCGTCATCGTCCAGGTGCAGGGTGGCGGTCAGTTGGCCTTCCAGGTGTTCGGCAACCTGCTCGAACTGTTGTGCGTCGCGGCACGCCACGATCAGCGACGAGGCGCCGAACACCTCGGCTTGCAGGGCGGTATTGGCGAGAAAGGCCGAGGCGTCGGCGACGAACAACTGGGCCTGGCCCTGGTTCGGCCCCAGGGCCGGCTGGCCACTGGCGACTGCCTGAGCGTGCTCGCCCAGTGCTGCGACCCCTGCCTGGTAGGCGCTGAAGATGCCCGGCGTGAGCATCGTCTGTGCCGGTATGCCAGCCAGGTGTTCGGCGGCCGCGGCGACGAAACGCTCCAGCGCCGGTCCTTGGCGGGCGATCACCAGGCCCGGGTTGGTGCAGAACTGGCCGGCACCCTGGGTCAGCGAGGCGACGAAGCCTTGCGCCAGCCCTTCTGCACGGGCCTGCAGAGCGTTGTCGAAAAGAAATACCGGGTTGATCGAGCTCATTTCCGCGTACACCGGGATCGGCTCAGGGCGTGCCTGTGCCGCGCGGTTCAAGGCCATGCCGCCGCTGCGCGAGCCCGTGAAACCGACCGCTTTGATACGCGGATCGCTGACCAGGGCGATGCCCACCTCCCGCCCTGCGCCATGCAGCAGCGAGAACACGCCCTCGGGCAGGCCGCATTGCGCCACCGCCCGGGCGAGCGCCTGGCCTATCAGTTCGCTGGTGCCGGGATGGGCGCCATGGGCCTTGACCACCACCGGGCAACCGGCGGCCAGGGCCGAGGCGGTATCGCCGCCGGCCACCGAAAAGGCCAGGGGGAAGTTGCTGGCACCGAACACCGCCACCGGGCCCAGGGCCACCTGGCGCTGGCGCAGGTCCGGGCGGGCCAGCGGCTGGCGCTGCGGCTGCGCGCTGTCGACGCGCGCATCCAGCCATTCACCGGCGCGCACGGTGCGGGCGAAGGTACGCAACTGTTGGCAGGTCCGCCCACGTTCACCGAGGATGCGCGGACGCGGCAGGCCGGTTTCGGCGACGGCGCGGTCGATCAGCGCATCGCCCAGGGCTTCGATCTGCTCGGCGATGGTTTCCAGGAACAGCGCACGTTGCGCCAACGAGGTTTCGCGGTAGGCGTCGAAGGCCGACCAGGCCAGCGCGCAGGCGCGGTCCACGTGCTCGCGCGTGCCACCGGGGTAGGCCGGTTCCAGGGGGTGGTTGGTGGCCGGGTCGATGGCCCGGATCGCTTCGCGGTTGCCGGTAACGGCCTGCTGGCCGATCAGCAGGTTGCCTGTGAGAGTCATGCTGGCGTCCTGAAAGAATCCTGAAGAGGCCGCTGCGCCATGAAGCTGGCGCAGGGCGAGGGGGGCGAGTGTCAGGCGACGTTCTGCTGCGCCGACCAGTTGGCGTACCACTGGCGGAACAGCGTGTACTGGTTGTGCGCGTAGTTGCGCTGGGACTCGGTGAGCGCGTCGCTTTCGTTGAAGTGCAGGGTGTATTCCTGGTCGCCGTTGAGCACCATCAGGTACTTGTAGTACAGCACCAGGTCGCAGCCTTCATCGAACGACGACAGCACCGCCAGCGCCGACTCCAGCTCACCGGCCAGGCGGCGGGCCTTGGCGTCGCCCTTGGCTGCCTGCTTGCTCAGCGCCACCAGTTGCAGCACCTCGCGGGGCAGGGCATTGCCGATGCCGGTGATGGCGCCGGTGGCATTGCAGTTGACGAAGCCGTGGACCACCTGGGTGTCGACACCGACCATCAGGGTCACCTGGTCGTCCTTGGAGGTGATGTGCTCGGCGGCGTAGCGCAGGTCGGCACCGCCACCGAATTCCTTGAAGCCGATCAGGTTCGGGTATTCGCGGCGCAGTTCGAAGAACAGGTCGGCGCGGGTGGCGAAGCCGTAGTAGGGGCTGTTGTAGATCACCGCCGGCAGTGCCGGGGCGGCTTGCAGGATCGCCGCGAAGTGCGCCTTCTGCGCCGCCAGCGAGGCGCCACGGGAGAGCACGCGGGGGATCACCATCAGGCCGGCGGCACCGACCTTGGCGGCGTGGGCTGCGTGGGAAACCGCCTCGCGGGTATTCACCGCGCCGGTGCCGACGATGGTCGGGATGCCGGCGGCCACCAGCCGGGCCACGCCTTCCTGGCGCTCGGCCTCGCTGAGCAGCGGCCAGTCGCCCATCGAGCCGCAGTAGACCACCGCGCTCATGCCGGCCTCGATCAGTTCGCGGCCCTTGCGCACCAGGGCGTCGTAGTCCGGCTTGCGCTCGGCGGTGCAGGGGGTCATCAGGGCGGGCATGCAGCCGGTGAAGATGTTGTCGCTCATTGTCTGTGCTCCTTGGCGCAGGTGTTCAGGTGGGGTGCTTGTAAAGGGAGCGGGGCGGGTCAGATGCCCCACGCGAAAGGGTCTTGTTCGTCGATCAGCAGGGTGCTATCGGCGGTCATGTGGGCGCGGCCGGTGATGAACGGGCGAATGCGCTCGCCCTGCCATTGGAAGCGGCCTTCGAACTGGCTGCCGGTGATGCTCGCCTGCACCCAGGCCTGGCCTGCGGCGAGCTTGCCGTCGGCCGCCAGGCAGGCCAGCTTGGCGCTGGTGCCGGTACCGCAGGGAGAGCGGTCGTAGGCCTTGCCGGGGCACATGACGAAATTGCGGCTGTCGGCGTTGGCATCGTCGGCGAACAGCTCGACGTGGTCGATCGGCGCGCCGTGCTCGCCCGTGATGCCCTGGGCCTGCAGGGCCTTGAGCATCGCCCAGGTGAATGCCGTGAGGGCTTCGACATTGTCCAGCGTCAGCCGCTGGCCGTGCTCGCTGACCAGGAAGAACCAGTTGCCGCCCCAGGCGATGTCGCCCAGGAACGCCCCGTACCCGGGGACCTCGACCGCCACTTGCTGGCGGTAGCGGTAGGCCGGGACGTTGCCGACCGTCACCGCGCCGTCCTCGTGCAAGGTGGCCGTGACCTGGCCGACCGGGGTGTCGATCTTGTGCTCGCCGGGGCCGATCATGCCCAGGTGCTGCAGCGAGGCGACCAGGCCGATGGTGCCGTGGCCACACATGTTCAGGTAGCCGGCGTTGTTGAAGAAGATCACCCCGCAGGTGGCGTCCGCCGACACCGGCTCGCAATACAGCGCGCCGACCAGCACGTCGTTGCCGCGTGGCTCCAGCAGGCAGGCGCGGCGCCATTGGTCGTGCTGTTCGCGCAGTTCGTCGCGGCGCTCGGCCAGGGTGCTGCCCGTCAGCCGGGGAAAGCCTTTGATCACCAGGCGGGTAGGTTCGCCGCCGGTATGGGAGTCGATGACGTGGATGTGTTTCATGGGCATGTCCATTTCAGTGGGCGATGTTCAGGACGCCAGCGCGGCGGGGTGCTGGCCGGGCTGGGGCTGCGGGTTGGCCTCGCTTTCGTCCTCGCCATCCAGGCGTACCAGGTGGGCGGGCACGCCGGTGCGTGCGCCCCAGTAGTAGATGCCCAGGGCACAGGCGGCCACGACCAGGGTGTCGAACGGGTGGCCGATCAGCCCCAGACCGCCGAAACTGCCGAGCCACGACAGCAGGATGGTCAGCGCGTAGAAGCCGATCAGCCAGGCCGACGAGCGCACTTGCTGGGCGAGGGACAGGTGCTGGGTGGGCACGAAACGGCCGCACAGCAGGTACAGCACGAACATTACGATCTGCAGGGCGAGCAGCCAGGACACGGTGTTCCAGCCGGACCAGTAGACGATCAGCGCGGCGATGATGAACGACAGTGGGCCCAGCACGGCCATGCCCTTGACCCGGAACGGACGCGCCATGCCGGGGGCGTTGCGACGCAGGGCCGCGACCGACACCGGTGCCACCGCGTAGCTCAGTACCAGCGCTGCCGAGACCACGTTGATCAGCGCTTCCCAGGAGGGGAAGGGCAGGGTCCAGAACACCGACAGGGCGAAGGTCAGCCACAACGCGGGGCGTGGAATGCCTGATTGTTCGTCGATGCGGGTGAAGACCTTGAAGAAGGTGCCGGTTTGCGCCCAGCCATAGACCACCCGCGGCGTGGCGTTCATGTAGATGTTGCCGCAGCCGCTCGGCGAGATCACCGCGTCGGCCACCACCAGGTAGGCCAGCCAGCCCACCCCCAGCGCCAGGGCGATGTCGCGATAGGGCAGCGCCAGTTCCTTGGTCACGCCGGCCCAGCCGTTGGCCAGCATCTCGGTCGGCACGCTGCCAAGGAACGCCAGTTGCAGCAGCACGTAGATCGCGGTCGACAGTAGCACCGAGAGGATCAGTGCGATGGGAATGGTGCGTTGCGGGTTCTTCACTTCGCTGGCCACCGAGATGATCGGGGTCAGGCCCAGGTAGGCGAAGATGATGCCGCCTGCGGAAACCGCCATTTCCACGCCGGACAGGCCGAACGGGGCGAAGCCCTGGGCCTCGAAGTTCTCTGGCTTGAAGAAGGTGAACAGCACGCCGATCACCAGCAGCGGCACGATGAACTTGAACACGCTGACCAGGTTGTTGGCCTTGGCGAAGGTCTTCACGCTGCGGTAGTTGAGCAGGAAGAACAGGCATAGCAGGCCGAACTGCACCAGCCAGCCGAGAACGGTCGGATCGCTGGAGCCCGGTTGGGTCAGCGAGGGGAACCAGGCGGCGGCGTACTGGCGCGAGGCGACCACTTCGATCGCCACCAAGCTGGAGAAGGCGATCAGGGTGATGAACCCCATCAGGTAGCCCAGCAGTGGCCCGTGGGAGTAGACCGGGTAGCGCACCACGCCACCAGCACGGGGCAGGGCCGCGCCCAGTTCGCAATAGACGATGCCCAGCAACAGCACGGCGAAGCCGCCGAGGAACCAGGACAGGATGCCGGCCGGGCCGGCGATGGCGGAGACGTGGCTGGCGGCGAACAGCCAGCCCGAGCCGAAGATGGCGCCGAGGCCGATGAATGTGAGGTCCAGCAACGACAGCTGTTTCTTGAACTTGCCTGACATGGGGTCGCCTTCTTGTGGGTTATTGGATAGGCAGGTCTGATGTCACGTGATGCGGGCGCTCGTGCACCGCGTTCTTGTAGGTCTGTGGCGGCTTGCGTTGGCCATAGAGTGGACCGATCCGGGCGTGGGTTCTTGATGGTTTTCTGCAGCGTGGGTGACGAAATCGGCACAGTCCGCGGCTTCGTCATGGCGCAGTGGACACGGCCGGGCCCTTGCGGCAAGGTGCCAGGCGCAAGGTTGCCGGAGAACGCGAATGAGGCAGGAGACACTGTCGATGCTTTACCAGGGCTTCGATCGACATCGCCCGCAGTCGATCGAAGCCCTGTTGGTTGGCGTGGCACCGCTGTTGCCGCTGTTGGATGTCATCCCCGACGCGGCGATCTTCATCAAGGATGACCAGGCCCGCTATGTGCTGGCCAACCGCACGCTGGTGCAGCGCTGCGGGCTGAAGGCGTTGGCGCCGCTGTTGGGCAAGACCAGTGCCGAGGTCTTTCCGGCGCAGTTGGGGCCGGGCTACACCGAGCAGGATCGCCGGGTGCTCAGGCAAGGGGCGATCCTCGAGGACCAGTTGGAACTGCACCTGTATGGCAGCCGCGAACCGGGCTGGTGCCTGACTCACAAATGGCCGCTATACGACACCGCCGGCCAGATCATCGGCCTGGTGGGGATTTCCGTGGACCTGCAGGCCGCCACCGATACGCACCCGGCCTACCAGCGCCTGGCCGCGGTGGACGAGCATATCCGCCGGCATTTCAACCAACCGATCAGCCTCGGCGAGCTGACCCGCATCGCCGGCCTCTCCGTCGCCCAGCTAGAGCGCTACTGCAAGCGGGTGTTCCACCTGACGCCACGGCAGATGATCCACAAGGCCCGGCTGGAGCACGCGCACCGCCTGCTGCACACCGAACTGCCGATCACCGAGGTCGCCCTGCAGTGCGGCTATACCGACCACAGCGCCTTCAGCCGGCAGTTCAAGCAACTGACCGGCTTCACGCCCCGGCAGTATCGAGCGGCGACGGAGCAACGATGATCGTAAGCGGTGCAGGGTGTGGGAGCGGCCTTGTGTCGCGAAGCGGCCCTCTGGGGAATCAACTGAGCACATGATCCACCGGCTCCAGCGCCGGTGGCAGTGGCTCATGCCCCAGTGCCGCCAGCACGTCGCGCTCGAGGGTGCGCACCAGGGCATCGGTCGGCAAATCGTTCTGGTCGCGGCCGAACGGGTCTTCCAGTTCGTTGCCGATGGCGTCCAGGCCAAAGAAGGTATAGCTGATGATGGTGGTAAACAGCGGCGCCAACCAGCCCAGTGGCCCGGCCAGGGCGAACGGCAGCAGCAGGCAGAAGATATAGATGGTGCGATGCAGCAGCAGGGTGTAGGGGAAGGGCAGCGGCGTGCCTTTGATCCGCTCGCAGGTGGCCTGGACGTCCGACAGTCCGACCAGTCGCTGCTCCAGCAGGGTATAGCGCCACTCGCTGATCTGCTGGCGCTCGGCCAGGCGCGCGCAGTGCTCGCCGACCTGGCGCAGGATACCGTCGCACAGGTTGTGCGGGCTGATGGCGTCGATATCGCTCAGCCAGGGCCGGGCGGCATGCAGCTCGTCTTCGCTGCGCAGGCGTGCGTTGAGGGCGTGGGCGAAGCCGCACAGGCTGCGCAGCAGCTCGGTACGCAGGCGTTCGTCGGCGATCGCCAGGCTTTCGCGGGCGAACGAGCGGACCTCGATGATCAGCCGTCCCCAGGCCTTGCGTCCCTCCCACCAACGGTCGTAGCAGGCGTTGTTGCGAAAGCTCATGAAGATCGACAGCGACAGCCCGAGCAGGGTGAACGGCGTCGCGCTGACCGGATAGGCAAAGGCCGGGAAGTGCCGCTCGGCCAGCACGATCAAGGCGGCCAGCAGGGTGACCATCAGGCAGCGCAGGGCGATGCGCTTGACGATCGATCCCTTGAGGGTGAACAGCAGGCGCAGCACATCGGGGCGGGGGTGGACGATCATGAGGTTCCAGAGGCGGCCGCTCAGCCGCCGGTCATGTTCATGAAGCGCAGGATCTGCACCTCGCCGCCGACCTCGAAGTGGTGGCGGTAGGGCTTGAGCTGCATGGCCTCGCGGATGGCCTTTTCCAGGCGCGCGCTGTCGCCGGGGTGGGCGCGCAGGACCTGCTTGAGGTCCATCGAGTGCTCGTTGCCCAGGCACAGCAGCAGGCGTCCCTCGACGGTCAGGCGCACGCGGTTGCAGGTGGCGCAGAAGTTGTGGCTGTGCGGCGAGATGAAGCCGACCCGGGTATTCACCGCTTCGGCCAGGCGCCAGTAGCGCGCCGGGCCCTGGGACGACTCGGCCGACTCGACCAGGGTGAAGTGCTCGGCCAGGCGCTCGCGGACTTCATCGCTGGAGCAGTAGGATTCGCCGCGTTCGTGCTCGCTGATCACGCCCAGGGGCATTTCCTCGATGAAGGAGATGTCCAGTTCACGGTCGATGGCGAAGCGCACCAGGTCGACGATCTCGTGGTCGTTGCGGCCCTTGAGCACCACGCAGTTGAGCTTGGTACGGCGAAAGCCTGCGTGGCGCGCGGCGTCGATGCCGGCGATCACCTGGTCGAGGTCGCCGGTGCGGGTCAGGCTGCGGAAGCGTTCGGCGTTCAGGCTGTCGAGGCTGATGTTCAGGCGCGAGACGCCGGCATCGAACAGCGGCCCGGCCAGGCGGACCAGTTGCGAGCCGTTGCTGGTCAGGCACAGTTCGCGCAGGCCTGGCAGGGCGGCGATGCGCTCGCACAGCCCGACGATGCCCTGGCGCACCAGCGGCTCGCCGCCGGTCAGGCGGATCTTGCGGGTGCCCAGGGCGACGAAGCGCTCGGCCACCTGGTACAGCTCCTCGAGGCTGAGGATCTGTTGGCGCGGCAGGAACTGCATGTCTTCGGCCATGCAGTAGACGCAGCGGAAGTCGCAGCGGTCGGTGACCGACATCCGCAGGTAGTCGATTCTCCGGTTGAAGCCGTCGATCAGTGCCTGGGGGTTCTGTTCCACGTTCACGCTCGAATGAGGGGGTGAATTGAGCGGCGAGCTCGCCGCGGACAAGGTTCAAGCTATAACCTGCGGGCACCCCCGTCAAATCGCTTTCCCCTCTTATGCGATCAGCCCCGTCTATCACCCGTGCATGCCGCGCCCCCCGTGGTCTGCGCGCCATCATCGATACGGTTTATCGTGCCGTAGGGGATATCGATTGGACGCGCTCATACCAGGCTTCTTAGGCTGGCGAAAATACCGGGCGAGCGATCCGGTGACTTCTATGCCCGCGTGAGGATCCACCGCATGAGCCAAGACGAACACATCAGGGACTACAAGGGCCCGGCTGCCGGCTGGGGCGCGCTCAAGAGCGTGACCAAGGCCTGGCTGGGCAGCGAGAATGCCTTCAAGAACCTGCGGGCCATGCTCAAGACCAACCAGAACGGTGGCTTCGACTGCCCCGGCTGCGCCTGGGGCGAGTCGCCGG
>NZ_JBCGFQ010000060.1:0-30531 GCF_040984075.1 Pseudomonas sp. I2 | reverse complement strand
CGACGTGACGAGCGAGGACGTGATCGATGCCACCGACTTTCTTCAGGGCCGAGTAAAGCGGGTTGATGGCAGCCCCCGGGATGCCGAACGCGGTATCTACACCTTCACGGCGCATGACCAGAACGGCGGCCTCGATCGCTTTCATGTTGGCCATATGTGTACTCCTTCGCACGGGTCGATAATTTTTGTAGTGGATGCCAGTCTGTATTAGGCTTCCGTGCGGTAGAACACCTGAAAATTGTTTTCTGTCGATATGAAAGGTATCGAATGGCCCGGTACACAGAACTGCACAGCTTCGTCCAGGTCGCCCAGAAGGGCAGCTTCGCGTCCGCCGCCCTGAGCGAGGGGGTGACCCCGGCGATCCTCGGCCGGCGCCTGGATGCGCTGGAGAAACGCCTGGGCGTGAAACTCATGCACCGTTCGACCCGCGGCTTGCGCCTGACCGAGCTGGGTGAGCAACTGCTGGAGCGGGCCAGGCTGCTGCTGCGCGACTTCGACGACATGGAAGCGGATATCAGCGGCTGCGGCTCGATGGTGAAGGGCAACCTGTTGGTCTCGGCGCCGGCTTCGTTCGGCAGGCTGCACGTCGCGCCCCATGCCCTGGGCTTTCACCAGCAGTTCCCCAACCTGAAACTCTCGTTCAACCTCACCGACAGCCTTGTCGACCTGGTCAGCGAGGGCTACGACATGAGCATCCGTATCGGCGGGGTGACCGACCCCAACTACGTGGCCGTCAAGCTGTTCGGTAATCGTCGGGTGGTCTGCGGCACACCGGAATACTTCGCCCGTCATGGCCGGCCGACCACCCTGGAGGAACTGGCCGAGCACAACTGCCTGGCCTTCACCCTCCAGGGCGGGCAGCAACGGGGCTGGGTGTTCCAGCGCGATGGCCGGCAGGTGGCGATGCGGGTCAGTGGCAACCTGGCCTGCAACGATGGCGAGCTGTTGTTCTCCTGGATGCGCCAGGGGCTTGGGATCGGCTGGCGCTCGACCTGGGAGATCCACAACGAGTTGATGAGCGGCGAGCTGGTCACCGTCCTGGATGACTTTGCCCTCGATGACTACGATATCCAGGCGGTGTTTCCCCAGCAGCGCTTCCTGCCGGCCAAGGTGCGCCATTTCATCGAGTACCTCAAGGCGGTGTACCAGAGCCCTGGGTATTGGGCCCAGTAGGCGGCGCGCCCGACCGTGCTATCGTCGGACGGCGGTCAACGCGGGTACAACTGCTCTTCTATCGAGACCGTGCGTGACGAACGTTCGCCACCGGTATGCAGTGTCGTGTCCGTTTCGATCAGCATGACCGCGCATTCCTCTTCGGCGATCGGCTTGTGCTGCACCTGTTTGGGGATCACGCAGAACTCCCCGGCGTTCAGGACAATGGTGCGATCCTCGAGTTGAATCCGGAGCGTGCCATAGATCACCGAGAACATCTCGTCCTCATGTTCATGGGCATGCCAGACGAACTCTCCCTTCAACTTGGCGATCTTGATGAATTGGTTGTTGACCCGGCCGATAACCCGCGGTTTCCAGTACTCGGTTATCGCTTCCAGCTCGCGTTGTGGATCGATGTTGGTCACAGTGTTGGTCATGTGCATGCTCCCGTTAGGCTGAGGCTTGAAATCTAAAGGGGAGCATGGCCTTTGCGTAGCGACGAATTATAATGCCCCCATTAACGTCGCTAATGACCAGACATGCCAAAAGTCCACCACATCGACCTTGCATTGCTTCGTGCCTTCGTGGAGGTGGCCGATACCGGCAGCATGAGCGTCGCCTCGGAGCGCCTGCATGTGACCCAGGGGGCTGTCAGCCAGCGAATCAAGCGGCTGGAAGCCTTCCTCGGCTGCCAGTTGCTGATGCGAGATGCCCAGGGCAGTCGCCTGACCGGGCAAGGGCAATCACTGTTGCCCGATGCCCGACGCCTGTTGCGGATGAACGACCGCCTCTGTGCCCGCATGGGTGACAGGGCGTCTGCCGATCCGGTGCGCCTGGGGCTGCCCTTCGACATGGCCGGCGCCCCGCTGGCGCCCTTGCTCAAGGCCTTCGGCGAGGCGTTTCCGTGGGCTGAGGTGAAGATCGTCAGCGCCTCGTCGCTGGATATCGTGCAGGCGTTCGCCAACGGTGAACTCGACCTGGCCCTGAGCCAAGGCCCGGTGAGTGTCGCATTGGGCGAGCGCCTGGCTGTGGATCAGTTGGTGTGGTTGGGCAACGAGGCGGTCTCGGCACGGCGGCCATTGCCCTTGTGCTTCCTGACGGCCAATTGTGCCTTTCGGGATACCGTCTCCCAGCGCCTGGACGAGGCGGGCACCGCGTGCAAGGTGGTGTTCGAGAATGCATCGGTGGATACCACGCTATCGATGGTCATCAATGACCTGGCGGTAACCCCTTGGTTGCGCAGCCTTGTGCCTGTCGAGGCGAAGGGCCTTGTCCTGGACGCCGGGTTGCCGGTGTTGCCTGATTTTGCGATTCGCTTGCAGGTGGAAAGCAATGCGAGCCCGGCTGTGTCAGGGCTTGCGCAGATCATCAGGGATCACTATCGGCAGGTGCTGCAGCGGCCTGCACGCATCCGCCACGCAAGCCACTAGAATATCGCATCCCTTGTCGTTTCACGGATACCGCTCATGAGTACCCCGACCTTCCGCCAGGCCACGTCCCGCGATGTGGACCGCTGCTACCAGATCGAGACCGCCGCCTACGAAGGCGACGAGGCCGCCACCCGCGAGAAGATCGCCACGCGCATCGCACAGTACCCCGAGGGGTTCCTGGTGCTCGAGCTCGACGGCGAGGTGATTGGCTTTATCAACAGCGGTTGTGCCGATGAGGTCGTGATGTCCGACGAAGCCTTCAAGGAATTGGTCGGCCATGACCCGCAGGGCGCCAATGTGGTGATCATGTCGGTGGTCGTCGACCCGGCGTTCCAGGGCCGTGGTTTTGCCGGGCAGATGATGACTCGCTTCGTCGCGCAGATGCGCCAGCGTGGCAAGGCGAGCATCCACCTGATGTGCAAGGCGCGGCACGTGGGGATGTACGAGAAAATGGGTTATCGCTATGTCCGGCCCTCGGCCTCCGACCATGGTGGCATGGCCTGGCATGAGATGGTCATGCCGCTCTAAGTCCTCGGTTGCTGTCGCAAACGTGGCCTTGATGCAAAAAAAATGCATCGATACCGCAATGATGGCCTCTTGCAAATAAGCCCAAGGCCATGGGGCGCTGGAGATAGGCGCTGGTTTCGGGTGTTTCGCCTTGGTTACATATATTCATTTTGTTGCACTCAAGCCCCATTTAATTTCAATTAATTTCAGCAAGCCAGCGCTCTAAGCTCCTCCTGTCGCCGCGCAGTCCAGCGGCTTCAGGAGTTTTCCCATGTCGCATGCTTGTGAAACACAGGACCCCGCCACACCCCCTTCCGATGATCTGGTCGACTGGCTGCGCCTGCTCATGCGCGCCGAGCGTGCCGGTGCCCGGCTGATGCTCGACAGCGCCCGGCAGACCGACGACCCCGTGCTGCTCCAGCGCCTGGAGCGCTTGCACGACGGCGAGGCGCAGAGCTGCCAGCGCCTGCGTCATTGCCTGGAGCGGCTCGGTGCCAAGCCCGGCGCTGGCGTGGGCGAGTTCTACGCCAAGGCCATGGCCATCCCCGACCTCCACGAGCGCCTGCAGTTCATCGCCCGCGGCCAGCGTTGGGTGGCGCGGCAACTGCAGGCGCGCCTGCCCCTGATCGAACAGGACTGGCTGCGCCAGGAGCTGGACGTGGTGCTGCGGCTGCACCAGGACACCCCCGACGTTTGAAGCGCGTCCGATCTCCAATACTGACAAGGACACACCATGCCTTCCGAGCTTTCCACCGACCTGCGCAGCGCTGCGCCGGCCAATCGCACCACCCGTTTCGCCCGTTCGTTGCTCGCCCAGGCCGGCCTCGGCCTGGAGGGCGAGCAGCCCTGGGACATGCAACTGCACGCCGCCGACGTGCCCCAGCGCGCCCTGGCCCAGGGCAACCTTGGCCTGGGCGAGGCCTACATGGACGGCGACTGGGATTGCGAACAGCTGGATGAGTTCTTCACCCGCTTGCTGCGCTCCGGGGTGGCCGACCAGGTCAGCCCGCTGGCGCTGATCTACCATGCCCTGCAGGCCCGCCTGCTCAATCGCCAGACGGCCCGGCGTGCCTGGACCGTGGGCGAGCGCCACTATGACTTGGGCAACGATTTCTACGCGGCCATGCTCGACCCACGCATGACCTATACCTGCGGCTATTGGAAGGAGGCCAGCGACCTGGCCCAGGCCCAGGAAGCCAAGCTCGACCTGATCTGCCGCAAGCTCGGCCTGCGCCCCGGCATGCGTGTGCTGGACATCGGCTGCGGCTGGGGCAGCTTCATGGGATTTGCCGCCGAACGCTATGGCGTCGAATGCGTTGGCGTGACCATCTCCCGCGAGCAGTGCCAATGGGCCGAGAAACGCTACAAAGGCCTGCCCCTGGAGTTTCGCCTGCAGGACTACCGTGAGCTGGACGAACGCTTCGACCGTATCGTCAGCATCGGCATGTTCGAGCATGTCGGGCGCAAGAACCATCGCACCTTCATGGAAGTCGCGGCGCGTTGCCTGGGGGATGATGGCCTGTTGCTGCTGCACACCATCGGCAAGAACCGTCGCCGCGACGTACCGGACCGCTGGATCGACAAGTACATCTTCCCCAATGGCGACCTGCCCTCGATCGGCCAGATCGGCGATGCCGCCGATGGCTTGCTGGTGGTCGAGGACCTGCACAACTTCGGTGCCGACTACGACCGCACGCTGATGGCCTGGCATGACAACTTCGAAGCCCACTGGCAATACTTCGCCAACGAGTTGGGGGAGCGTTTCCGGCGTATGTGGCGCTATTACCTGTTGTCGTGCGCCGGGGCGTTCCGCGCCCGGGATATCCAGCTGTGGCAGTGGGTGATGTCGCGGCGCGGCGTGGTCGGTGGGTATCAGCGGGTCAGTTGAGTGAGCAGGGGCCGCTTGGCGGCCCCTGCCTGACCCCCGCGAGAGGTGGCGACACTGCTGTACAAATTCTGTTCAATTTAACAGAGGCCGCCGCCGGCGTGACTTACAGCGTTTTATCCACAGACCTACCCACGTTTTTTGTGGACAGATTTCCCAACGCAAAGAATGACTTATCGCACGTCCAGCAGGGCCGCGTTGGCCTGCCTGACCAGTTCGATCCACTCGCTCGTGCTGATCACGCCGCGACGTTCCAGGTCTTCGGCCCAGCGCAAGGCCTGATCGTACTTATCCTCCTCTAGGATGCTTTCCCCGAGAAAACGGCTGCGCCACTCCAGCATTGCTGCAGTGCCTTTCTTGCATTCCATGTATCGATCGACTCCAAGGCAAATGGCCGGCCCCTGCATGAGAGGCCGCTCGACGGCGGCGCGAGGTTACACGAGTCATTTGCGCTTGAGAATTACTTGCAGATACCGCTTGTCCAGGTGTTGCAAGGGGGAGGGGGCATGCAGGAGGGGAAGGGCCAGGCCCGCCTGGCGGATTAGACGGGCCGCTGGGGTATATCAGCTTGGTGGGATGGTGCCCAATAGGCCGACCAGGATTGTCAGCAGCAGGAAACCACCCAGGAACAGTGCGAGCTTGCCCATCGGAACCTCTGTGTGTGATGACGGAACGGGGGATATTGTCGGGCCTGGGCTGATACGGTTACAGAGGCAGGTTCGATGGAAAAAAGCAGATCAGATGAACCTGCGGTATGGCTTGCATGGGGCCGCTTCGCAGCCCCAGTACTGACTACCCGACCGCCTCACGGCCGCGCTCGGCGCAACGCCTGCAGCAACTCCCGGACCCGCGTCGGCATCTCACCGGCCGGGTACAGCGCATGCATCTGCGGATCCTGCCCGCTGCTGGAGGTCAGGCGGTACTCGGGGCAGACGCGCACCAGGCGGCCGGCACGGACCTCAGGTTCGCCGACCCAGTCGGCCAGGCGGGCGATACCAGCGCCGGCCAGCGCGCTCTGCAGCACGGCGCTGCCGGCGCTCAGGCGCAGCCGTGGATGCGGCCGCAGGCTGGTGATCTGGTCGTCACGGCAGAAGTGCCAGGCCTTGAGGATGCGCGGCGCGGTGTGCAGGATCAGCGCGTGCCCAGCCAGCGCTTCCGGCTCTTGGGGCGTGCCTTCGTGGGCCAGGTAGCCGGGGCTTGCGTACAGGTGGCGTCGGTAGCTCCACAGCGGGTAGCCGATCAGTTCGCTGGACTGGGGAAAAGCGCCGCGCACGACGAAGTCGAACTTGCCTTGCAGCGGGTCGAGGGGCTGGTCGCTGAACTGCACGTCCAGGGTCACCTGGGGATGGCGCCGAGAGAACTCGGCGAGCACCGCCGGCACCACCTGCTGGCCGAGCAGTTCCGGCGCGGCGAAGCGGATCCAGCCTTGCGCCGTGCCACGGAGCGCCGCCAGTTCGTCGGCGGCATCGCGTTGCACATCCAGCAAGCGCTCGGCATGGGGCAGCAGGCGCTCGCCGGCTTCGGTCAGGGTCACGGCGCTGGCGTTGCGGTTGAGCAGCTTGGCGCCAGCGTTGTCCTCCAGAGCTTGTACCGCACGGGTCACGGCGCTGGGCGAGCGGCCCAGGGCACGGGCTGCGGCGACGAAGCTGCGTTTGTGCGCGACACTGACGAAGGCTTGGATCTCTCGCAACATGTCCAATGCCATGGACGACTCCTGATTGCAGTTTTTGCAACGTGGCATTTCAACACAAGCGCGACGCTTTGATTAGCCTTGGCCGGGTTTTTACTGCCTGGAACCGCGCCCATGATGGATATCGTCCTGCTTTCGTTGTTCGCCTTCGCCGCCGGCCTGATCGACGCTGCCGTGGGAGGCGGCGGGCTGATCCAGATCCCGGCGTTGTTCAACGTGCTGCCCAACGCTCAACCAGCGGCTCTGCTGGGCAGCAACAAGCTGGCTTCGGTGTGCGGCACCAGCTTTGCCGCGCGCTCGTTCATCCGCAAGGTGCAGCTGGACTGGGGGCTGATCGTGCCGGCGATGCTCAGCGCCTTCGTCATGTCGTTCGTTGGCGCGGCCACGGTCTCCCTGGTGCCGCCGAGCGTGATGCGCCCGGCGGTGCTGGTGCTGATCGTGCTCATGGCCCTCTACACCTTCTGCAAGAAGGATTTTGGCACCCTGCACACACCGGCCCGCATCGGCCGCAAGGAGCAGTGCCTGGCGGTGCTGATCGGCGGCGCGATCGGCTTCTACGACGGCCTGTTCGGGCCGGGCACCGGCAGCTTCCTGATCTTCCTGTTCATCCGCTTCTTCGCCCTGGACTTCCTGCATGCTTCGGCCTCGGCCAAGCTGGTCAACATCGCCACCAACCTGGCGGCGCTGGTGTTCTTCATCCCGTCTGGCAACGTGCTCTGGGCCATCGCCCTGCCCATGGCGGCGTTCAATATCCTCGGCGCGCTGACCGGGACCTGGCTGGCAGTGCGCAAGGGTGCGGGGTTCGTGCGTGGATTGTTCCTGGTGCTGCTGTGCGTGCTGATCGCCAAGCTGTCGTGGGACCTGCTGGCAGGATGAATCAGACCACCTGACGCTGTGCCTCGGCCTGCTCGACCCGGTTGCGGCCATGGGCCTTGGCCCGGTACAGCGCCTGGTCGGCGTGGGCCAGCAACTCGTCCAGGCTGGGCGCGGGTTGGCCCTCGGCGCAGCCGGCCAGGCCGATGCTGACGGTGATCTGCAGGCGCTGGTCGGCCAGTTGCACGTGCAGGTCCTGCACGGCGCGGCGCAGGCGCTCGGCGGTGAACTTGGCCTGCTCCGGCGCCAGCCCTGGGAGAATGACCACGAACTCCTCGCCGCCCAAGCGGGCGAACAGCTCACCCTCATGCAACTGGTCTTGCAGGGTGCGGGCGAACTGGCGCAGCACCTGGTCACCCACGGCATGGCCGTGGCGGTCGTTGATGCCCTTGAAGTGGTCGATGTCGAGCATCATCAGGGTCAGCGGCAAGGCCGGCACGTGCTGCTGGCGGTTGTCGAGCAGGGTGCTGGCGCGGCGGGTGAAGGCGCTGCGGGTCAGGGTGCCGGTCAGGTGGTCGACCGTGGCCTGGTGCGCCAGGCGCGCCAGCAGGCTGCGGTTGGCATTGCTGACACAGGCCACCACCAATGGCCCGAGCACCAGCATGGCGATGCCCAGGCGCGCCGACACCAGGGTGGTGACGCCGGATTCGCTCTGCGGCACGCTGAAGTGCATGAGGTTGTGGGCTACGGCGACGATCAGGGTGCTGCCGGCGGTCAGCGCCAGCAACGAGACCAGGAACGGCGAGTAGGTCCAGGCGCACCACAACAGCGCGGCGATGGGGAAGGCGATGGCACCGGGCCCACCGAAGGCGATGCTCAGGGCCAGCGAGGCCAGCAGCACCAGCAGCGGGGCGAGGCGGATCGCCTGGCCGCCACCGCGTACGAGGGCGCGCAGCGAGGGGGCGGTGAGCAGCACCGGCAGGACCAGCACGTTGGTGGAGAACTGTTCGCTGAACCACGCAAGCCAGGTAGCGCGCAGCGACTGCTCGAACCATGGGGCGGCCATCATGCAGGCCAGGCTGGCGGCCACCGCGGCCCCGGCGGCGCAGGCGCCGAACACGCAGAGTACACCCTGGGGCGTGCGCAGGCGCCGGTGCGGGCGTGGCAGACGCGACAATAGTTGCCAGAGGGTGACGATCACGCCCAGGTTGCACAGGTTGAACCACAGCGCGGGCGGCCAGGCGCTGCCACAGGCCAGGTCGGCGGCGACCATGGCCATCCAGACCAGGCCGAACCCTGGCAGGGTGGCCTGCCGTGGGTAACGCAGCAGGACACCCGCCAGCACCGCATTGACCGGCCAGAACAGCGACAGCGATTCGATCGGGCGGGCGAGGATGCCGCCCAGGGTCAGGGCAAAGGTCAGGCCGAACAGGACGAAGGGGGGCAGCAGGCGCGACTGGACTGGAAACACCATGGGCTCGACCGGCAAGCGGAGACGGAATCCAGGACAACGGCTGAAGGCACCTGGGTCAATAGGCGCCAGTGTGTTTCGAGAGGGTAGTTGATGTCAATTGGATATTATCGTGTCGCGAACAGCGGGGATAATGCCATTTTGCCACTTTCTTGCGCCCCTAGAGTCCATAGAACCACGGCACCATCAGCACGGTCACCAGCATCACCAGCAAGGTGAACGGCACCCCGACCTTGACGAAGTCGGCGAAGCGGTACTGGCCAGGGCCCAGCACCAAGGTGTTGACCGGTGAGGACACCGGTGTCATGAAGGCCGCCGAGGCCGCCAGGGCCACCGTCATGGCGAACGGGTAGGGCGACATGCCCAGCTGTTGCGCGGTGCTGATCGCCACCGGGGCCATCAGCACCGCGGTGGCGGTGTTGGAGATGAACAGGCCGATCAGCGCGGTGACGGCGAACAGGCAGGCGAGGATGGCGCTGGGGCCGGCATTGCCGAGCAGGCCGACCAGGCCGCTGACCGCAAGGTCGATGCCGCCGGTCTTCTGCAGGGCCAGGGCGAAGGGCAGCATGCCAACGATCAGCACCAGGCTCTGCCAGTGGATGGCGCGGTAGGCGCTGTCCATGTCGATGCAGCGGCCGGCACCCATCAACAGGCAGCCGATCAGCGCGGCGACGACATTGGGCACGGCGCCACTGACCATCAGGCCGACCATCACCGCCAGGCTCACCAGCGCAAAGGGCGCACGGGTGCGAGCCGGGGCTACCTGGTCGATTTCCGCTGGCAGGCTCAGCACCAGGAAGTCTTTCGGCTGGCTCTGCAGCTGGCGTACCGCCTTCCATGGGCCGACCACCAGCAAGGTATCGCCCAGGCGCAGCTTTTCTTCCACCAATTGCTCCTCGATGGCGGTCTGTTCCCGGCGCAGGCCCACCACGTTGAGGCCGAAGCGGCTGCGAAAGGCCAGCTCCAGGAGGGATTTGCCGATCAGTTGCGAGCCAGGCGGCAGCGAGACTTCGGCCATGCCCAGCTCCTGGGACTGGTCGATGAAATAGGCGGCCTTGAAGTGCAGGGGCTCCAGTTGCATGGTCTGGCACAGGCTGCGCAGGTCGTCGCGGTTGGCGAACAGGTCGAGCAGCAGCACATCGCCCTGGTGCAGCACGGTGCCGGAGTCGACGCTGATCACCCGGGTGGTGAACTTGTGCTGGCGCTCGATGCCGATCACGTTAGCGCCATGCCGGGTGCGCAGTTCCAGTTCGCCGAGGGTGTGGCCGATCAGCGGCGAACGGGGGCGGATGCGCAAGCGCCGTTCGCGGCCGTTGAGCTTGTAGTCCAGCACCAGGTCGAGCAGGGTGCGGCGGGTTTCCAGACGGCCGTCCTTGCGTACCTCGCCCTTGAGCCAATGGCGGGTGAGCAGCATGTAGCCGATCCCCAAAACCAGCACCACCAGGCCGAAAGGGGTGAAGCTGAAGAAGCTGAAGCCCTGTTCGCCATGGCGCACCAGTTCGCTGTGCACCACCACGTTGGGTGGCGTGGCCACCAGGCTGAGCATGCCGCTGATCAGGCCGGCGAAGCTCAGCGGCATCATCAGCCGGCTCGGTGAAAGTTGCAGGCGCGCGGCGATGCTCAGCACCACCGGGATGAAGATCGCCACCACGCCAGTGGAACTCATCACCGAGCCCAGGCCGGCAACCGCGACCATCAGCAGCACCAGCAGGCGTGCCTCGCTGTTGCCGGCGCGCTCGCTCATCCACTCGCCGATGCGGTAGGCGATGCCGGTACGCACCAGGCCCTCGCCGATCACGAACAGTGCGGCGATCAGGATCACGTTAGGGTCGCTGAACCCGGCCAGAGCTTGTTCGACGGTGAGAATGCCCGAGAGTGGCAGGGCCAGGATCACCAGCAGGGCGACCACATCCATGCGTGGACGATTGACGACGAACAGGGTGACGACGATGACCAGCAGGCCAAGGACCCAGAGCAGCTCATGGTTCATGGGGAGGGGGTGTTCCTTCACTCGAGGCACGGAAGACGATTGTGCCCAGTGTGGCAGCTTGCGGTGAAGGAGGTGTTGATGTGTTGCAGGTTTTTGCTGCCAAGGTTTCCATGGGCAAGCCCGCTTCCAAAGGCCCCGCGCCTATTTCAAGAGCTGCGCAGGGCCTGTGGGAGCGGGCTTGCCCGCGAGGGGAGTACCCCGGTCAGTGGCGATGACGACGTTTGTGCTTGCGGCCGTTGTCATCGCCCAGGTGGTTGCCGATGGCGCCACCAGCCGCACCGCCCAGGCCCGCACCGACGGTGGAGCCGGTCGAGCCGCCGAGCTTGCCGCCTATCACGGAGCCGCCGGCCGAGCCCAGGCCGCCGCCGATCGCCGCTTCGGTACGGTTGCCCTTGCGCGCGCCGACCGCGCTGCCAGCGGCACCGCCAAGGCCGGCACCGATGGCCGCGCCAGTACTGCCGCCGATCTGTTGACCAACGACGTTGCCCAGGGCGCCCCCCAGGCCGCCGCCGATGGCTGCGGTGCCGTCACCGGCGAAAGCGCCCTGGCACAGCAGCAGGCCGAGGGCGAGGGAAGGCAGAGTCAGACGCATGATATGAACCTCGAAGGAATCATCAGGATAAGGATGTCGCGGCACGGGTGGCCATCAGGATGGCAAGGACGCTTCAGCGGTAATGACGGTCACGGTAGTTACGGCGATCATCATCACGGTCGTGACGCTGATGATGGCGGTGCCCACGGTCACGATCTCGATCACGCCAGCCATCCTTGTCGTGGTAGTGGTGGCTGTGGCAGCCGCCGACCAGGAGCACGGCAGCAATCAGGGAAAGGCTTGCAAGGCGAGTCATCACGATATAGGTCCTTGATCCGCAAAGGTTTACGGGACACCTCATGAGACAGGGAACGATCAATTTGGTTTCTCTGCCACGCAAGATTTTGTCGCGCGAGCGATGAATGGGCGTGCCTGGCGGCTGCTGTTCTGTCCCGTTGGGCCATGGCTTGGGCGTGCGGCGCACTCTAGACTTCAGCCATTGCCGCCCCCGCAGGCGCGGTATAGCGCCAGGCCGCAACCAAGACGGCCCATCTGCCACACGGTGAATCACGATGATCGCCCATACCCCCACGCTGTTCGCTGCCGTTGCCCTGGTTGCGACGATCCTGGCCTTTTGCCTGTTGCTGGTCGGCCAGCTCAACCGCCGCGACAACCTGTTGCTGACCGGGTACGGGCTGCTCGCCCATGCCCTGGCCTATGTTTGCTACACCCTGTATGGCCATGCGCCGCTGTGGATCAGCTATGGCCTGGGCAACAGCCTGCTGTCGCTGGCCCTGGCCTTCTATTCGGCCAGCCTGTTCCGGGTGCGCGAGCAACGGGTGCCGTGGCGGTCCATCTTCGTCATCCCGTTCTTCATGCTGGCGGGCCTGATGCTGCTGCTCGATACCCTGGAGCCGCGCATGCTACTGGCCAGCCTGGTGCTGATGCTGCAGTGTTCGCTGATCTTGTGCTGGGCGCGGCGTCGGGCCGAACATCAGGGGCGGGCGCACCTGTTGTTGATGATCGGCGCGCTGATCAGCCTGGTGGGCTTGGGAATGCGGGTGCTGGCGGTGGTCTTTGGCGAAGCGGCCGAGATGCGCTATGACACCAGCAATCTCAAGCAGACCATTTCCGTCAGCATCGGTACGGTCACGGTGATGATGTACGCCATCGGCCTGGTGCTGATGGCCAAGGAGCGGAGCGAGTCGCGCCTGCAGCACCTGGCCCTGCGCGATGTGCTGACCGGCACCTACAATCGCCGGGCGATCCTTGAGCGTTTCGCCGTGGAGCTGGAGCGGGCCCGGGACGAGCAGAGCGAGCTGGCGGTGGCGATGATCGACATCGACCATTTCAAGCGCATCAACGACCTGCATGGCCACCTGGCCGGAGACGAAGTGCTCTGCCATTGCGTGCGCCAGTTGCAGCAGCGCCTGCGCCAGGGCGACAGTCTTGGGCGCTATGGCGGTGAAGAGTTCCTGCTGCTGTTGCCGCGCACCGATCGCGAAGGTGCGTTGGGCGCCCTGCAGGGCCTGCGCGAGGCCATTGCCCGAAGCCCCGCGCGCTTTGCCGGGGGCGATATCGAACTGCGTTTCAGTGTCGGGCTGTGGTGTGGCGTGCCGGGGCCGCACCACAGCATCGCCAGCCTGATCGCCCAGGCCGATGCGGCGCTGTACCAGGCCAAGGCCGGTGGGCGCGATGCCGTGCGCATGGCGGCCCTGCTAGGGGGCTAGGTCAGTGGATGGCCAGGATCACCCCATTGGTGATCTGCACCAGCACGTAACGCTCGCCCAGGCGTACCCAGTGGCTTTCCTTTTCAGGCGCGGGCAGGCCCTTGGCGCGCCAGTCGCGTATGGCCTGGTCGTCGCGCTTGTACTGGTCCGGCGCCTTGTCGCCGACCTTCAGTTCCCGCTGGCTTTGCGGGGCGGTGACGCTGTCCTCGCCCGCCGTCGCCGCCAGGGGCAGGCAGGGCAGGGTAGCAGCGAGCAACAGGGCCGACAGCGATGGGCGCAGCTTCATGGGGTGTCTCCTCCGTGGCGATACATGCCTTATCTGCGACAGCGGTGCACGCAGGACAATTCACTCGCCGTGGCGCCAGTGCTAGAGTCGCCTTCTTTTTTGCCCCGAGGATGGAACATGCGAGCAATTCTGCCGATGGCCGCAGCGCTGGTGCTGGTCGGTTGTGCTTCCGCAACCATGGATGCGGCGCGTGGCGGTGCACCCACCGCCCAGCTCGATTCGAACAAGACGGCGGACATCGTTGCCCAGTGCATCCAGTTCAGCTGGCAGGAGGAGGCGGTGTTCGGTGTCGACGCCAGCGGTTACCTGGAGCGGCGCAAGCAGGGCGGGTTCACCGTCTATACCCGCGAGGCCGAGTCGTTCGCCGACATCTACCCGCAGGCTGGCGGCACGCGGGTCGACTACTACGCGCAGAAGCAGGATTCCACGGCCTTGCGCCGCCGCGCGGCCGCCGCGACCTGCCTGTGATTCAGCGAGGCATGTAGCGCAGCTGCCAGCGCCGCGGGATCTTCAGCGATACCAGGCCCAAAAGGGCTGTGAGCAGGGCGCTGGCCAACAGGGCGGAGCGGCCGAACTGCTGCTCCAGCAGCACGCCACCGATGGCACCCAGGAACATGCCGCACCAGGGCACCAGCTGTACCCGCCAGCCCATCCGGCGCTGGCCCAGCAGGGTGCGGCCCAGGCCACGGCCGAAGCGCGACAGGGCGCCGGTGACGTAGGTCAGGCCGATCGGCAGGCCGTTCACTTCCTCGACCACCGCGTTGATCATGCCCATGGCCGTGACCGCTGCCAGCAGCGCCGGCAGTTGCAGGGGGGCCGGCAGCAGGCCGGCCACCGCCAGCAGGGCGGCGATCAGGGTCAGCAGGGGCCATGGCCGGCGCCCGGTCTTCACCGCGATGATCACGCCCAGGGCGTTGCCAGCGACAAAGGCGCCGATCACCAGCGCCAGGCGTATGACCGGCCCCAGCTCGGCGTTGCCCAGCGAGACCGCCAGGCGGGTGGTGTTGCCGCTCATGAACGAAACGAAATCGCCGGTGGCCATGAAACCAATGGCGTCGGTCATGCCGGCCAGGACCGACAGGCAGGCGACGAAATACAAGCCGACCGTGCCACGGCGCTGCACGCGCTTCTGGCACTGGCCGTTGACCGACACGCTCCCCGGTAGCATCGTTTTTCCTCCGTCTCAGCCCAGGCGGCGATATGGGCCATTAGCCGCTCGTACTTCCCGCGTTCGACGGTGATGCCCGTGAATACGCTGAAAGCGGGAGTATACCCGAGCGGTCAGCCGGAGTTGATGGGAGCGGTTCGGCTTTGCTGGGGCCGCTTCGCGCCCCAATTACGCCCGTGAAGCCTTCGGCTCAGGACAGGAACCCCCCATCGACATTGAGCGCCGTACCTGTGGTGTAGCTGGAAGCCTCGCTGGCCAGGTACAGCACCGCCCCGGCCATTTCGCTCGGCTCAGCCACGCGCTTGAGCGGGATCTGCTGCAGGGCGGCATTGAGGATGGCGTCGTTCTTCACCAGGGCGGAGGCGAACTTGGTGTCTGTCAGGCCCGGCAGCAGGGCGTTGCAGCGGATGCCGAACGGTGCGCATTCCTTGGCGAAGACCTTGGTCATGTTGATCACCGCGGCCTTGGTCACCGAATAGATGCCCTGGAACAGGCCCGGGGACACACCATTGATCGAGGCCACGTTGATGATGCTGCCGCCGCCGTGCTCACGCATCAGCTTGCCGGCTTCCACCGACATGAAGAAGTAGCCGCGGATGTTCACGTCCACGGTCTTCTGGAACGCCCCTGGGTCGGTGTCCAGTACGTTGCAGAACTGCGGGTTGGTGGCGGCGTTGTTGACCAGGATGTCCAGGCGGCCGAATTGCTCGCGGATACCGGCGAACACTTGCTGGATCTGCTCCAGCTCGCCGATGTGGCAGGCCACCGCGGTGGCTTTGCCGCCGGCGGCGATGATGGCGTCGGCGACCTGCTGGCAGCCTTCGAGCTTGCGGCTGGAGACGATCACATGGGCACCCTGCTGGGCCAGCAGGTGGGCGATGGCTTCGCCGATGCCGCGGCTGGCGCCGGAGAC
Source organism: Pseudomonas sp. I2 (assembly GCF_040984075.1). NCBI lineage: Bacteria > Pseudomonadati > Pseudomonadota > Gammaproteobacteria > Pseudomonadales > Pseudomonadaceae > Pseudomonas > Pseudomonas sp. I2. The sequence goes on along the minus strand of NZ_JBCGFQ010000060.1, from coordinate 14,964 downwards.
GAAGGCGATCTTGCCATCGAGGTCGAACAGGTGGGTCTTGGACATGCCGGTTTTCCTTCTTGTCTGTCCCAGGGGGCGCTGTTTACAGGGTGGACTTGTCGATCACTTGCAGGGTCATCTGCTCCAGCAGCCGGTTCATGTGGATGAACTGGGCGAAGCGCTTGTCCTGCGTCTGGCCATGGTAGAAGCGGTAGTAGATCTGTTGGACGATGCCGGCCAGGCGGAACAGGCCATAGCAGTAGTAGAAGTCGAAATTGTCGACCTGGATGCCGGCGCGCTCGGCATAGTAGTCGACGAACTGGCGGCGGCTGAGCATGCCTGGCGCGTTGCTCGGCTGGCGGCGCATCAGTTGCACCAGCGCCGGGTCGTCTGCCTCGATCCAGTAGGCCAGGCTGTTGCCCAGGTCCATCAGCGGGTCGCCGAGGGTCGCCATCTCCCAGTCCAGCACGCCGATGATGCGCATGGGGTTGTCGGCATCGAGGATGACGTTGTCGAAGCGGTAGTCGTTGTGCACGATGCCCGGGCGCGGATGGTCGGCGGGCATCTTCTCGTGCAGCCAGGCGGTCACCTGCGTCCAGCGGGGGGCATCCGGGGTCAGGGCCTTCTCGTAGCGGTTGCTCCAGCCTTCGATCTGGCGTTGCACGTAACCCTCTGGCTTGCCCAGGTCGGCCAGGCCGCAGGCCGTGTAGTCGACTTGGTGCAGCTCTACCAGGCGATCGATGAAGCTCTTGCACAGGGCTTCGGTGCGGCTGGCGTCCAGGCCCAGGGACGGCGGGATGTCCGAGCGCAGGATGATGCCCTTGACCCGTTCCATCACGTAGAACTCGCTGCCGATCAGCGAGGTGTCGGTGCAGTGCGCGTAGGCCTTGGGGCAGTAGGGGAAGCCGCTGTTGAGCTGGTTGAGGATGCGAAACTCGCGGCCCATGTCGTGGGCGGACTTGGCCTTCTGGCCGAAAGGCGGGCGGCGCAGCACGAACTCCCGGCCCGGGTAGCTGACCAGGTAGGTGAGGTTGGAGGCCCCGCCAGGGAACTGGCTGATCGTCGGCGTGCCGGCAAGGCCTGGAATATGAGCCTTGAGGTAAAGATCGATGACGGCCGCATCGAGTTCTTCGCCGGGGCGTACCTGGGTGGACTGGTCGGTGAGCGTCATGCGTTTTCCTTATTCTCGATCGCAAGGACTATTGGCTAATCTAATTTCCTGCCGCCGCTGGTACAAGCGTGCCAGGCGCCTTATTGGTAAGGGTGTTGCCGGGCGATCAATGCACCTGATGGGCCAGCCCAGACCCCGGGCTGCTCTGTCGTGCAGAAAACATACGGCCGACGAAGGACCCCGTGGGAGAGGGCTTGCCCAAAGGCAACGGCCGGCAGAGGCAAAAAAAAACCGAAGCGCATCAGGCTTCGGTTTTCTCGTCGGCGTTCGTGGCCGCCACTCAGGCTGGGAACAGCTCGCTGAGCTTCATCGACAGCATCATGTCGCCCTCGACGCGCAGCTTGCCGCCCATGAAGGCCTGCATGCCATCGGTTTCGCCGCTGACGATGCCTTTGAGGGTCTCGCTGTCCATCACCAGGGTGCAGTTGGCATCCGGGTTCTCGCCTTCCTGCAATTGGCAGGTGCCGTCTTTGACGAGCAGGGCGTAGTGCTTGTCCTCGTCGGTGATGTTGAAGCCGAACACCAGGTCCAGGCCGGCGGCAGCGGATGGGTTGAACTTCTCTTGCATCTTCTTGACGGCATCAGCTACGGAGGTCATGGCGCATTCCTTATAGAGTGATATTCACGTCCCCGCAGGGACAACAACAGGCCGGGCTCATCGATAGGTGACGAGCTCCGGCACCTTCAGCAGCCGCACATGGGCTTGGCTGTTGAAGGAAGCCAGTGTCACGTCGCGGCCACGGAACTTCAGCTGGCTGAGCGACGTGTTGATGATCTGCCAGTTCAGCGCGAAGGCTTGACTGGGGGTGATCCGGGTAACCAGGTGGAGCAGGGCGGCGATGGTACCGCCTGAGGTGAAGATGGCGATGTCGTCACCGCTGCTGGCGCGTTCCAGGACACGCCCCAGGCCCGTCTCGACACGGGCGGTGAAGGCCTGCCAGGTCTCCAGACCATCCTCTTCTTCATGCTCGCCGTCGTACCAGCGTTGCACCATCAGGGCGAACAGGCGTTGGAACTCGCTACGGTTCTGCGCGCCGTTGCGCAAAACATGCAGCGCTTCGGGTTCTTCGGGCAGCAGGCCGGGGAGCAGGGCGCGGATCACGCCATCGGCGTCGAACTCGTCGAACGCCGGGTCGGTCTCTATGGGCGGTACCTGGCAGCCGTTGGCGTGCATCGCCTCCAGCGCCAGGCGCGCGGTGTCCTGCTGGCGCCGCAGGGTACCGGCCACGCAGTGGTCCAGGCACAGGCCCAGTTGGGCCAGATGCTCGCCCAGGGCCTGGCTCTGGCGCACGCCCACGGGCGACAGGACGTCGTAGTCGTCGGCACCGAAGGAGGCTTGGCCATGTCGGATCAGGTAGATGTTGCCCACGGAGGAGTCCGGCCTGGTGAAGTTGCTGCGAGGTTAGGATGCGGCACGAAGGCTGTCAATGAAAAAACATACAAGCGTTTGAAAAGGTTGTTTGAACTGTATTGCTGCCGTTTTCCGTGGCTGGCAGCGCCACAGGCGCACCGGTATGCTTGGAACAGTTTCGCGCCGCTGGGCGCTGGTCTATCAAGGAGTCAACGTGGAGTTTCTTGCCGAATACGCAAGCTTTCTCGCTAAAACCGCCACCCTGGTGATCGCCATCCTGGTGGTCCTTTCGGCCATCGCCGGCATGCGTGGCAAGGGGCGGCGCAAGCCGGGCGGGCAATTGCAGGTCACCCGTCTCAACGAGTTCTACAAGGACCTGCGCGAGCGCCTCGAGGCAGGCCTGCTCGACAAGCCCCAGCTCAAGGCCCTGCGCAAGCAGCAGGCCAAGGCGGAAAAACAGCAGAAAAAGGCCAAGGGCGACGACAAGAGCCGGGTGTTCGTCCTCGATTTCGATGGCGACATCAAGGCTTCGGCTACCGAGAGCCTGCGCAACGAGATCACTGCGCTGTTGACCCTCGCCACCCCACGTGACGAAGTGGTGCTGCGCCTGGAGAGCGGTGGTGGCCTCGTCCACAGCTACGGCTTGGCGGCCTCGCAGCTGGCGCGTATCCGCCAGGCCGGTATTCCGCTGACCGTGTGCATCGACAAGGTCGCTGCCAGCGGCGGCTACATGATGGCCTGTATCGGCGAAAAGATCATCAGCGCGCCCTTCGCGGTGCTTGGCTCGATCGGCGTGGTGGCGCAGTTGCCCAACGTCAACCGCTTGTTGAAGAAGCACGACATCGATTTCGAGGTGCTCACCGCCGGTGAATACAAGCGCACCCTGACGGTATTCGGCGAGAACACCGAGAAGGGCCGTGAGAAATTCCAGGAAGACCTGGACGTCACTCACCAGTTGTTCAAGGATTTCGTCGCCCGCTACCGCCCGCAGTTGCATATCGACGAGGTGGCCACCGGCGAGGTCTGGCTGGGCGTCGCCGCGCTGAACCGCAAACTGGTCGACGAAGTGCGTACCAGCGATGAGTATCTGAGCGAGCGGGCGCGAGAGGCCAACCTGTTCCATCTGCACTACGCCGAGCGCAAGAGTCTGCAGGAGCGTATCGGTATCGCCGCCAGCGGTACCGTTGAGAACACCCTGGTCGGCCTCTGGAGCAAACTCGGCCGCCTGCGCTAACACCTTGAACCCCTTGAAGATTTTTTCTGACAAGGGGGTTGCAAGGTTCTGCGAATGCAGACATAATGGCGTCCATCGAAACGCAGCTGACTTGAAAAAGTCCTGATGCTTCAAGGAGATAGCGAAGCGTGAGCAGCTAGATCCGAACTTTGAGGCCGAGTAGCAAAGTGGTTATGCTCCGGATTGCAAATCCGTCTACGCCGGTTCGATTCCGACCTCGGCCTCCACTCTTCAAAACCCCGTAGATCTAGGTCTACGGGGTTTTTATTTGCGCGCTAGAAAACCTGATCGTTTCCGCATCGTTGGGCATCGTTTCCGCATCAGCCCCTACCTGGTCGGGCTGACTACCTCGCCGACGCGGCGATAAACGCGCTTGGTGATTTCCTCCTTGGAGTGCCCAAGCAGCCGGCTGGCGTGACTGATGTCATCAATCTCCGACGCCGCCTTCGGTCGAATATCGCGGAACTGGAACTGCCGAACTTTGGTGGCCAGGTCAGCGTTGCCATCGGCAGTCAGCTTGCGCGCCGCCCTGTCCCGTGCTTCGCTGAAGCGGTTCCTCAGCATTTCCCAGCTCATGCGCAGGCCTGAGTCGTTGGTGATGAGACGTGAGTTGCGCACACCCTGAAGCTTGCGCCGCTCGAGCAGCGCCTCGATGAAGAGGCCAAGGCCAGTCAGCTCGCCATTGATGTGCCGCCGGATGCGCAATTTCTTGTCGGTCTTGTTTTGGTCGACCCATAGGTAGTCCTCGTCCAAGTCGACGGTGCTGAACTTCAATGTGTCGGCGGGGCGCTGGCCGGCTAGGTAGGCCAGGTCCATGGCATCCTTGAGGCCCTGGTCGCCTTCGGCATACACCGCATCCCAGATTTCGTCCGCCGCGTAGAAGTCGCGCACCTTCTCCTTGTTGCGGCGAACTGCCAGACATGGGTTGCGCTCGGCAAAGCCCCATTCCATGGCCATGGTGAAGACGTGCGAGAGTAGGGCGATCTCCCGGTTTGCTCGGGTCTTCGCGCTGCGTGCGTCCCGGTACTGGGCAATGACCGGCGGACTGATCGCCTCAATGGGGGCGTCAGCAAACGCCTTGCGCAGGCGCTCCAGTTCGTATTTGTTGTCCTTTTGCGTGCGTGGCGACTTGCCCGGGATGATGTCCCGCTCGTATCGGTCAAACAGCTCGCCCATCGTCGCCATCACTTTTGGCTTCGCCTTGTGTTCCAGGCGCGCCCATTCCAGCTTAGCCTCAGCGAGATCAGTCCCCAGCGGAATCTCCTGACGCTTCCCGTCTGCATCCCTGCCATCGTAGTAATACCCTACCCAAAGCTTCCCGCTTTTCATCTTCCGGACCCGCCGCAACATCCTGGGCGGCAGGTCCTTGTTCGATGCCTTCCTGTTGCGCATCTGTTACCCCACGCGCGATAAGTCCAATGTCCAGGTTTCAGTTGTTGCATTCGTCGCGGTTGGCTTCACACCGGCCATTTTGAGGCGTGCATATACCCGTCCAACAACGGGCCGCCGGGCGCGGGTAAGCGTGTACTGCCAGCCGTTGTTGGCCAGCCAGGCGATTTGTTTGCTCGGGATCTGGTAGCCGGTGATACGGATCACCTCTTCCTCGTCGAGAAACTCGCTTGTATGTTCCATGGGATGGTCTCCACGCCGCCGGTGGCGGCAGGTTGGTGGTCAGTCCAGTTGGTAGTAGACGTAGCAGTCGACGCCCTGGTCCTTTAGCGACCGGTACATGGCCTGCACGCCGGCGTACCGACGGCTGCCGATTCCTGCGAACGGCACTGACAGGTGCAGGCCGCGCGGGTGATAGGTGCTGGCCGGGTAGACCTCGCCAGGCAGGCCTTTGATCTGGCTGGCGCGCAGGCCACGCAGGGGGATGACAACCCGGTCCAGGTTGGCGCTGCCCCCATCATCGGTGCACGCAGCGGCTGCGGCCTTGCCTGCCTCAGTCGCAGTGCGGATCTTTGCAGGCAGGCTGGCCAGTTCTTCTTTCGTCATGGCAATAGCTCTCCATGCCCGCGCATGTCGGCGGGCTTGAGTAGTTGGGGGAGGGGTTAAGCTGGGCGCTTCATGAAGGTGATCCAGTGCGTCTTTTCGCGCTTTCCGGACTTGTGGCCAAACAGGGGCTTTTCATCGGTTAGGGCCAGTAGCTCACTCACCAACACCTGGGTTTCGTTCCACTTGAAGATCAGGATGCCTTCGGGCTCCAGCACGCGAAAACACTCTGCAAAGCCTTGGCGGATGTCTTCCCGCCAGTCGCTGGTGAGCACCCCGTACTTGGCTCGCATCCAGCTATCCACGCCGGCTCGGGTCAGGTGTGGCGGGTCAAAAACGACCAGTCGGAAGGTTGAGTCCTCAAAGGGCAATTGGCGGAAGTCCATCAGCACGTCAGGCTCCACCTTCAGCACCCGGCCATCGCAGAGCAGGTGTTCCTCGTCACGGATGTCGCCGAACAGGGCGCGCTGGTCCTGCTTGTCGAACCACATCATGCGGCTGGCGCTGCAGGGGTCGAGTACCTTGGCTGCTGCGCTCATCGCGGCCCCCTATAGATCAGGCAGGCCATGTAGGCGAGGGCGATCATGCTGCCTCCTGAAAGTCGACCGGCTCGGCGCCATCGGCAAGCAGCATGCGCATGCCGATCTCCTTGGCGATGTGCACCTCAAGGCGAGCGCCACGCGACCGTGACCAGCCGGGCAGCAACATCATCGCCTCGCAGGTCGACAGCCGGCCTATATCAAAGCGCAGGTAGTCCTCCCACTCGGCACCTTCGACGTGGCCATGCTCGGCCGGGTTTTCAACGTGCCAGCCCTCGGCTCGCATCGCTGCCGCCATGGCGTGAAACGCCGGGAAGTTGAACTCGGGCAGACCTGTCATGGGGCCGGCGATATAGACGCGATTGGCACGGTCGTCGGTGAGAAGCACGGCGCGCTCAGCGCTGGTTACGTTCGGTTGGCTCACAGCTGATACCTCTCATCAATCCAGCGCCCAGGCGCCAGAGCGGGTGTAGGTTCGGGTTGGGTTTCGTGCGGGGAGAGCTGGCGCTCGTTGCCGGCCACTTGCGGGAGCCAGACCTTCACGCAGCTGATGGCGTTGTTGCCCAGCGAGTTCATGACGTAGCAGACGACGCCGCGGGGTTTGTCCTCGAAGGACCAGACGCCCGATGGCAGTTCGGTTGCGCTGGCGCCGGTGGCCAGCAGCAGGAGGCAGAGGGCGAGGCGGGTCATTCCTGAGCCTCCAAGCGTTCATGGGCAACCATATCGATGAAGGCCTGCGGCAGTACGACCGCCTCATGACCCGGCGACCAGGACAATGGCGGGCATTTGGCGATCATTTCGTTGAGCAGCTCGAATGCAGCCAGCAGCTGATCGTCATTCACCTCGCCGTCTTCCGGCAGGTCATCGCAGAAGTGGTCGTTCGGGTCGATCTGCCTGGGGTAGTTCGGGGTGCAGAACACCAGCCTCAGGTCGGCCAGGTCCACCTCGTGTTCGATGAGGTAGTCCCGCAGGTCTTCCTCGTCGAAGAAGTACTGGTCGCCGTCGTATTCGGTGATCGCTTCGCCGGCCCACACGCGCTTTGGCATGGCTGCGAACTTGGCCGCGCGGCTCTCTGCGTGACAGGTCTCGCACCAGCCGTTTGTGGCATGGATGGGGTGCTCTGGGTTCTTCGCGCAGTGGCGGTGGGTCGACCCGCAGTAACGGGCCATGTGCTCATCCTTGCCCCAGAACCGGCCAGATGGGTCGACCCAGCCGGTAACGGTCTGGAGGCTGGCGGCTTCGGGGGATTCGTACATCACGACTTTTTCTTCGCGCACGGGGATTCCTTGGCCGCCATATCGCGGCAGTGAATAGAGGGGAGAGGGGGTGCGGCAGAAAAGGAGTACGGATGTACTCCTTCAGGGTTCGTCGTACTCAGCCGGCGGGGTGTGGACGATGCCGATCATCTTTGTATCGAGCGCTGGCTTGCGCTCCAGGTCGCCCCGGCGTTCCACAGCTGGCGGGTCAGGTCGATGGGATCATCCCATCCGGTTTCCATGGCCGCCTGGAATGCGGCGTTGAAGGCGGCGAGGTCGTCGGCCCCGGCGGGTTTGTGCTCCAGGGCGGCGCGGTCCAGCAGGCGCTGTACAAACAGGTCGAATTCTTCTTGCGTGAAGGTGTATCCGTCGCCGTCTTCTGCTGGCCGGCCTTCTTCAAACGCCATCTGGTTGATTTCATCCGGACTCAGACCATCGCGTTCAACCGGCGCGCTCGGGCTTTCCTCGTCTAGTCGACAACCATTCGGACACCCGCCACATGCGCCGCAGGACTTCGATGGCTCTGCGCTGGCGGATAGGGCTTCAACCTTCTGCATAAGCTTGCCGAATCGCTCTTCTCCGTCATGGGAATTCCATGCATCGTCAAGATCTCGCAGCAGCGCATCCCGCTCGGCCAACCGGTCTTGTATCGCTGCGGTCCGTTTCATCCAGTGCTTGATCGAAGGCTGGATGGCTACAAGCTCGGCGCGCAGGTCGTCAATCGTCCGAATGTCCGCACACTGCTGTTTCAGTGACTTGGCGAGATCGATAGCCAGGGCCTTCTCGCTTGCGCGCAGCCGCTCAACCTTGCCAGGATCGGCGTATGGCGGCACATTCCACAGCTTCACCACTTCGCCGCCGTGGTCAGCCACCTGAGTCAGGGCCTCACTCTCGTGATGGTACAGGCACGAGTAGTCAGGGTCCGCGCAGTCGGCGAAGTAGTACCACGGCGCCACCGGCTTGCCCTGGTGCTGCTCGGCTGGCTGGGCCAGGATGGCACGCAGCTCCTTGACGCCGCGCTCTTGCGTGATGCGCAAGCCATTGCAGATATCTTCGGCGAGATCGCGAGGCACGCTGATCATGTCGGTGTTGCTGGATCGGTTTTCTGTGGGCATGGGGATACCTCTGTCGGTCACAAGGCCAGTTCGGTCTGGCTCTCGCGCTGCCAAATGGGGGAACTGGTGTGGGATTCGATTCGGTCGGCGATCACGCTGGCGCGCTGGCCGGCCGATGGCGGGGTGTACATGCCGAAACGGCTGATGCTGCCGCCATTAACAGCAGCGTTGGTGCTGTCCGCCGAGGCCAGGGGCAGGCTCTGGAAGATTGCCGGGTCGAGCATGCGCAGGCCGTGCAGGCGGCATTGGGGCCGGCCCTGGTCATCGCAGATGGCATCCATCGCTGATCCAATCCGCTTCCACCACGCTGCGGTGCCGGGAGATCGCCACTGGCCGGAGCTGCCCAGGGCGACCGTTCGCCAGGCCTTTGCCAGGCGCTGCAGTCGTTCTATCGACTCATGCATGTGCCAGACCGGCACGCCCGGCAGGTGGCTAGGCCACTGCTCGAGCAATCGGTCGTTGGCGTCCTCATCACCGTCGATCACATCAGGGATCAAGGCCCAATCGAATCCGGGGTGCCGGTGCCAGTCATCCACCCACCGTGTGTACCCCTCGACATCGACCTGGCCGCCTTTCTTCCAGACGGTGAACGCGCCGTTGTCGAAGACGAAGGACTGGCAGGCCTCGGCGACTATGCCCATGTCGTCTTGGCGCGGGAACGGCACCAAGGCGTGCCGGCCGGCCAGCAGCCGAGCTGCATCCTGGCGAGTGCCGCCAATGGGCGTGCCGTGGTAATGGATCATCCGCTCAACCTCACCGACTCGATCTCGACGCCTTGGTGCACCGCCTTGATCACCAACTCACCGCCGAAGCGCTTGGCTAGCTCATCGGCGATCTGCTCCTGATAGCCCTCCTTGATGAGCGCGGTGGCGGTCTTGATGTGCTCGACACGGATCATCGTCAAGCTACGGATTTCCAGGCTGTAGACGATCACCTCGGCATCGCTTGGGCAGACTGCGGTGAATGTGTGGCGATAGATGTTCATGGGCGTTCCTCGCCGGGGAGGCGTTATCGTTGAATAGGGGAAGGCGTTGGCGGGCAGCGCCGGAGGGTCAGGCTGAGTAGAGGCGCTCGAAGTCATTGGCCGGAAGCTTGGGGCGTGCGCGGAACTGCTTGAGTGCTGCCTTGTAGCTCGCCTTGGCTTCCTTCATGGTCGGAGCCCACTCGCCGGCAACCTCAAGCGTCTCGTAGGGTGACCACTGGGTGAGGCTGTAGTGGCGCCGGTACTGGCGATAGACGCTATCACGGGGGTAGCGGACCATCCTGTACTCCCGGCCCCGCCACTCGCCACGCTGCTGGTACAGCGGCATGTTGATGCCGAGGAAGTGAGCAAAGCCGTCGTAGCACTCGCACTCGTCCAGGTACTCGTCGAACCTGGTTCGCTTGGCCGGCGGAGGGGGTGGTGGCAGCTTGTCCAGGGCAAACCTCTTGCCCTCGTCCGTTGCGCGGTACACCACTTCGTCCTGCGGGCAGAAGGCAGGGGCTTTTCCGCAGGTCATCAGACCGGCAGCCACCAGCACATCCAGGTTGTTCGCGTCGTCGTAGCCCGGGCTGGTCAGGAAGTAGTTACGGCTGATACTGCGGCGGTCAGTGCGCTCGGCGCACAGACCCAGGGTGTGCCAGAGCAGGTCGAGCTGCTTCTCGGTGGCTTCGATCATGGCTTTCTCCATGCATGATGCCGTCCTCCGGGGCCGGATGCGGCATGGTGGCAATTTGGTTTGGGATGGGGTGAAATACGCAGCGGCAATCAGCCAGATATCTCAAGGGATTAGTTATGCGCATTTCCAGTGATGCATGTGTACGAATCGCGAACGCCGGCGGTAGCTTGGTTGTGGACAGCTCAATCTCGTCGGACGCGATGGCTCGAATCGCAACTGCTATTCAGGCCAGAGGCGTTGGCCATCTAACCATCAAAGCCACAGGTATCAGCAGCGACTCAATGATTCGAATAGCTGGTATTGCCCCGGGCCGAGTCACTTTTGATGTAACTGATCAGGGGGAATAACTTCATCCCCTGGAAAGCGCTTCAGCTCGGCTGCGCTTGCTGCATCGAACTGACGCGCTAGTTTTGGCGAGATGTAAAAAGCTGGCGCGTCAGGTCGTTCAAGCCGACGCGCACGCTCCTCGGGATCCTGCGCAATCCACGACAAGGCCATGTCCTGCCATAGCTCCTGCACCTGCTTGTAGCCGTGACGCTTGAGCTCGGCCGTGAGCGCCTTCTTGATGCCGGCCGGCATCGTGATTGTCACGTCCTCGATACCCAGCTTCTCGGCCTTCGCCTTCTCGCGTGCCCGGTAGTCCGCAGAGTGCCTGGCGGCCGCTGTCTTCTCCTCGGCCATCGCCGATACCTCCCAAGCCGCTGGGCGGCAGATTGATGTGTTGCTGGCGCCGGCCGTACCGGGCGCGGGTGATGGTTCGTTTCATGCGGCTCGTTGCTGATTCCACGCTCCGACTGCCTTGAAGACCTTGGCGGCCTGGGCCTCGTCGAGCGTCATGTCTGCGGGAATGGCTATCCAGCCCGAGGCCACCGCGTGATTCGGGTTGCACTGGCCGCGGAGGTCGGTGTAGGTCGCCTCGATCACGTCGGTGAGGTGGGAGGCCAGGTAGTTGCCCTGGGGCGCGACCTCGATGGACTTGCAGTACTCCTCGCCGCCGGCGCCGATGCACATCACGCTGAGGTAGATGGTCCAGCGGTGCGGGATGTCGCATACGGCGTCGACGACCTGGCGCACGCGGATCTGCTTGAGGTTCTTCCAGTTGATCAGCACCTGCTGGCCGCTTGGGTCGATATTCACCACGGCGGCGTGGTTGGCCGAGACCAGCGCTCGGCAAGTTCGCTCCAGCCTGGCTCGCATGTTGTGCGGCTTGCGCTTGCTCATTGCAGGCCGCCTTGCTTGCTCGCCGCAGCTGCCTCCATCGCATCAACGAAGCGCATGGCAGCCGGATAGCTGAAGCAGAAGCCTTTGGTCTTGCCCGTGGCGATCTCGATGATGTGCCAGGCGTTGCCCTTCGCGACCGCCTGGTAGCGCGGCGCCGACTGATCGACCTTGGCCTTGGCCTCGTTCCTGGCTGACTTGCTGCGCTCGAGCAGGGCTGCGAGCACGGCAAGCTTCTGCTGGAAAGCAGGGTGCATTGCTGTCTGCATGGGATGGTCCTCGATGGGATCAGGTGTGAAGTTCCAGGGCATCTGCCCGGCGAACGATTCGGACTTGGGCGACACGGCGTTCAGGAACGCGCCGGTCGCGGCGCATCGGGTCGCCGTCGTTGATCGCCGAATGCATGGCGATAAGGCCGGCCAGGGCGATGCACAGCGGACTGATTATCTGGCGACGCATGGCTTCGGCGACCAGGGCTGTCCGGCGCGGCACGTCGAGCTTGAACATCGCGGCGGAGAGCCGCTTCTCGACGGTGCCGGGAGAGATTTCGAAGTGCTTGGCGATTTCCTTCGTGGTGAGGCCCTGGGCTACATCCAGAAGGCATTGCAGTTCTCGAGGCGCCAGGCCTCGGCCAAGATGGCCTATCCACGCGCCGATGGTGATCGTGTCCATGATGTGATCTCGGTGGGGGCAGTTGTAAGCTTTTGGTTTACAACTCGTTGATTTCCCGTCTGGCCCTGTCACCAAGGCCAGCCAGTGAAATCTGGGCCTTCCTGTAGCTGCTGTTACGCGCCGCCTGCTAGCCTTTCCGCATCACTGAAAGGAGCCTCATGTGAAGAAGAAAAAGCAGTCAAGCGGTGTGCGGAAGAAGAGCACCAAAGAGAAAATCTCGATTCTTGAAAAGAAGATTTCCGAACTTGAAGGCAGGCTGCTGGAGGCAGAGGGAAGGGCGGCTGGAAGCATTGAGCGTCAACTCAGGCTTTGCCGAGAAGAGCTGAAAATCTTGAAAACGCACGTGATCTCCAAGCTCGGCAGCGTCCGCCACTACGTTGTTTCCGGAAGCTACGGCTCGAACAGTTGACCTTCAAGGTGAATCAATCTCACAGGCCCCGGTCGCTCACCCGGTATCGCGCTTCCTGCATCTGTCGAGGCATGCGCGCCGCTTGGATGCCGCTCAATCGCGGCACACCTGATCGCAGCAGAGCCCTGTTGGGATGCTGGCCTGCTATGCCTGCAGGCTCGGCGGTCTAGGTTGTGTAAAGAGCGGTGGCTGCCTGAGCTGCCTTCGTTGCTGGCCGGTGGTGACCTGGCCATGCCGCAAATATGTACCTATGGTTCACATAGGTCAAGTACCAAAAGTACATAAATTTACTCGAGACGAAAAAAAGCCCGCCGAAAGCGGGCTTGGGAAGGGCTACAAAGTGCTCAAAGGGAGGAGCGTGGCCACTTCGCGTCTACGACGCGCCCTACCAGGCACCACTCCCCGTCCATCTCGACAGTGGGGAATGCCGGATTCAAGGGCTTTAGATAGGCCTTACCTGAGTCCCAGATGAACTGTTTGAATGTGGCTTCGTTGGAGTCAATGAGCTTGGCGACGACGTATTGGCCATGCTCAACATCGAACCCGGGCGCTACGAGGATAACCATCCCCTCAGAGAATGACATGCCGTTCGGTGATGTCATCGAAGGCCCTTTGACCTTGAGCCAGAAGCCATTCGGACCCGCCCAGGCATCGGAAGGGTGAACCTCGCAGGAGGCGACGTTCGATAGCTCAATAGCTTCCATAGGCATCCCGGCCTGGACCCAGCTAATTTCAGGGTATTCGTAGTAACGAACCGGCCCAGCAGACGGTTCAACGTTGGCGTCGAACTCTGGCCGATCTTCGACCATCTCGCCTTTGCCGTACTCCAGCCATTCGAGCCGCACCTTCAGGGCTGTGGCGAGTGCAAGCATCTTCACGCCGCCGGGCATGGTTTCCCCGTTCAGCCATTTACTAGCCGCTTTTGGGGTGACGCTTGCAATTGAGGCAAGGCGCGCACCTGCACCCCATGCAGGGATGTCGCTGGCAGCAAGCGCTTTTTTTAGGCGCGCCGCAAAGGCTGCCCGGATTTCTTCGATATGAACCATGGGTTCACTATCGCACGCGCTTGCATGTACTTTCAGTTCCGACATACCATGTACTTACAGTTCATATTTAACCTGGAGGCCTTATGAAGGCGCTCAAGAAGGCCATCGACGACGCTGGCGGAGTTTTCGCTGTATCGATCGCTTGCGAGAAAACCCCGCGGGCTGTTTACAAGTGGCTGGCCGCTGGCTGCCTTCCGCGCACCGAGTACACAGGCGAGACCCGCTACGCGGAAAAAATCGCCGAATTGGCCAAGACCAACGGAAAGCCATTCAAGGCCAAGCAACTGCTGGCTGACATCGCTCCAGCCAAGTCGTCTGCGTGAAGTATGCGTGAAGTGGCATTAAGCCAGTAGTGGCCTGAACCAGCTGTGAATTTAACCAGTAGGAGAGAGCAGATGGACAAGCAATTCCCAGTGGACGGCGACGCAAGCGAGAAGCTCGCCTACATCGCCGCGCTTATCTCTACCGCTTCACTTTCTCGATGCCCACAAGAAGCTCCTCGATCGGGCTGCGGGCGATGCTCCTGCCACCTTTCCACTGAGGATTCTCAGGAAGCTTCGAGAGAACCGCTGCAGCGTCGCGCTTCAGTTCCTCAACGTTCAGTTGAGGATTCGATGCTACGGCCTTCCCAATCAGCATCAGCGCCGACAGAACCCCAATCTCGAAAGGGGTGATCACTTCTTCTTCCATGTCCGGTCTCCTTGGACCTTGTTGTGTGGAAGCAAAAAGCTACCACGGATGCACCGGACACCCATAACGCCCGAATCGCGGGCATAAAAAAACCGCCTGGCGGGGCGGTCTTCTGAAACAACAACGAGGCCCATTATGCACTCAGCAGTGGACGCTAGCAACACCGCAGCAAACCACCAGAAAGCCTATCACCAGTCCGCCGCACTCCATGCCGCGCGGATGATCCGTCTCCAGTACGCACCAGAGTCGAAGAACGCATTCCGCGTCGAATGCGTTGAGCACCTGCGAGCTTCCCTGTGCGAGGCCAAGCTATGAGCACCATTGTGATGACAGGTTGCTGGCCACTGCAGGGCATGAGCCCCGCACAGAAGGCCGTGCTGATCTCCCTGGCTGACAACGCGAACGACGATGGTGTCTGCTGGCCATCAGTGGCCCGCATTGCCGAGCGCACGTGCCTCTCTGAACGCGCTGTTCGCAATGCACTGCGCTGGCTGGAAGCCTCTGGTGTGCTGGCTGCGCACCATAGGACAGGCCGCTCAACCTGGTACACAGTCAGCCCTGAAAGCTACAACCCCGGCACTTCCTGCCCCCCGGCACCAGATGCCGACCAACCCCGGCAGGATATGCCCCCCAC
>NZ_JBCGFQ010000059.1:0-31876 GCF_040984075.1 Pseudomonas sp. I2 | reverse complement strand
GCACCCCACCCCTGTCGGCACTGCGCTCCGGCTTGTAGAACCCCACCACCGGGCTGATCAGCAGGTGGTCGTTGACCATCCATTCCAGGTACAGGTCGAGCTCCCGGCCGCCCAGGTTGCCTCGGTCAGTCTCCAGGGTGTCGAAGTCGAAGTACAGCGCACCCAGGGTCACGTTGTCCCGCGGCGTGACCTTGAGCCCCACGTGGTGCACCTGGCTGTTGCTGTTGAACGGCCCGGCGTAGTTGCCTGCCACCTCGCCCTGGAACCAGGTGCCGTAGCCACGGCTCAAGCCATAGAACAGCGGGTCGAAGTCCTCGGAAAAGCGGCTGTAGCGGTAGGTGGCGGTGGGCGACCAGGGCAGTTCGGAGAAGGTCCAGTTGCCCTCCAGGTACCAGGCGTTCTCGCGCCCGCCGCTGCGGTCCTGGGTCACGTATTCGGCTGCCACCTCCAGGTGCTCGACGCCCAGGCTGCCGCGCCCGCGCAGGCTGACGGTGTCCATGCCGTCGCGGTGCTCCAGGCCCATGATCCGGGCATAGCGCTGATCGACATCCAGGCCGCGGATCCAGCTCAGGCCCAGGGTCCCGGCATCGTTCACATGCTCGAGGTTGGCGACCGCCAGGGAGGTGTCGGCCTGGTAGTGGTTGTCCGACTTGAGCCACATCAGGTCGCCGCGCCAGCCCTGGTTGCCGCCCAGGCGCAGCACGGCAGTGCGGTCGAAGGCCTTGCGCCCGGCCAGGTAGTAGGCGCCGCCGCGGTTGAAGTTGGCGCCCAGGTCGACCTTGCCCAGGTTGACCGGGTCGCCCTGGATCAGGAAGCCGTCGCCCAGGGTCACGAGCTGGCGGCCGCCGGAAATATCGACACCGTCCTCGCCCAGGGCCGGGAACAGGTCGCCCGATCGCCAGCCCAGGTAGGCATCCTCCACGGCGGTGCGGCGTTCGTCGCCCAGGCTGAGGCCCGCAGCATCGCCGTCGCCCCAGGTGGCCGAGCTGAGCAGGCTGAAGCCGCCGTACAGGGTGCCGTTGCCCGCCAGCGCCTGGCTGCCGCTCAAGCCGTACTTGACGTAGCCCTCGCGCCAGGCGCTGCTGCCGGGCTGGCGGTTGCCGGCCTGGTCGAAGCTTTCGTCGCTGTGGAACACACCGAACAGGGCTTCGAGGTCGGCGTTGAGGACCGTACCGTCCTGGTTGTAGAGCTCATGGGCGTTGGCCAGTTGCAGGGTCGAGGCCAGCAGGACGGCCAAGGGAAGGGGATGGATTCGAATCATCGGGGATGCTCCATTGTTCTTGTTCTGGTCGCGCGATGGTTGTGTCGAATCAGAGCTTGATCAGCACGGACTTGAGCTCGGTGTAGTGCTCGATCGCCGCCGCGCCCATCTCGCGGCCGACCCCGGAGAGCTTGTAGCCGCCGAACGGCAGGGCCGGGTCCAGGGCGCTGTGGCAGTTGACCCACACCGAACCGGACTTGATGCGGGGGATCATCCGGTGCACCGCGCCCAGGTCGTTGGACCAGATGCTCGCCCCCAGGCCATAGGGGTTGTCGTTGGCGAGCCTGACCACCTCGTCGAGGTCATCGAACGGCATGGCGACCAGCACCGGGCCGAAGATCTCCTCCTGCACCAGGCGATGACGCTGGTCGACATCGACGATCACCGTCGGTTTGACGAAATAGCCCGGGCCGAAACCTTCGCCGCCGCAGGCGATGGTGGCGCCCAGCTCGCGCCCCAGGTCGATGTAGCCGGTGACCCGGTCCTGCTGCTTGGCCGAGATCAACGGGCCCATCTGCACGGTCGGGTCCAGGCCATTGCCGAGCTTCATGCCGTTGGCGATGCCGGCGATGTCGGCGACCACGTTGTCGAAGTGTTTGCGGTGCACGTACAGCCGCGAGCCTGCGCAGCACACCTGGCCCTGGTTGAAGAAGATCGCTGTGGCGGCGCCGGCGGCGGCCTCCTGCAGGTTGGCGTCGGGCATGACGATGGTCGGCGACTTGCCGCCCAGCTCCAGGGTGACCCGGGTCATGTTGTCCATCGCGGCCTTGCCGATCAGCTTGCCGACTTCGGTGGAGCCGGTGAAGGTCAGCTTGTCCACGCCGGGGTGGCGGCTCAGGGCGGCGCCGGCGTTGAGGCCGGTGCCGGTGATCACGTTGAACACCCCGGCCGGGTAGCCGGCTTCGTCGACCAGCTCGGCCAGCTTCAGGGCGGTCAGCGGAGTCTCGTCGGCCGGCTTGAGCACCAGGGTGCAGCCGGTGGCCAGGGCCGGGCCGAGCTTCCAGCAGGCCAGCAGCAGGGGGAAGTTCCAGGCGACGATGGCGCCGACCACGCCCACCGCTTCGCGGCGGACGAAGGCATGGAACTGCTCGTTGGGCATCAGCGGCAGGGAGGGCTCGACCGTGCTGCCTTCGACCTTGGTGGCCCAGCCGGCCATGTAGCGCATGAAATCGATGGCCAGTTGCACGTCCATGGCCTGGGCCACGGCGGCGCTCTTGCCGTTGTTCAGGCATTCCAGCTCGGCCAGCACTTGGGCGTCGCGTTGCATCAGGTCGGCCAGGCGCCACAGCAGGTTCTGCCGTTCGCGGGGGCGCAGGCGGCTCCAGGGCGAGTCGTCGAAGGCCTGGCGAGCCGCCTCGACAGCCCGGTCCACGTCGTCCTGGTCGGCCGCGGGTACCTCGCCGAGGACCGCCCCGCTGGCTGGGTTGCGCAAACTCAAGGTGCGGCCGCTGGCGGCGTCCTGCCAGCCGGCGCCGATGCGCATCTGCAGCTTGCGCTCGAGGAAGGCGCGGGTGGCGGGGAGGATGGGCAGTTCGGAAAGCATGATGCGATGCCTCTTGTCATTGGGTGTGACGAGCAAGTGCGCAATGGCCGTGCCAATGCCGCCGATGGTGGGCAATGGCTTGAGTGGCAAGGGTTTTCTCCTGGCGCGGGGGAGAAGGGCGGGGACTATGCTGTTGCACATTGAGACACGTTGAGACGGGGGTGAAACAGTGACTGAGCGGTGCCTGTATTCGCGGGCAAGCCCGCTCCCACAGGGTTTGCGGTGCGCTTTGGCGCGGCCCCTGTCTCACACTGAAACAGCCTGTCGCGAAATGGGACGTTCCGACTCGCGGGCGGCTGCCGGGAATTGCCCGGCGAAATCGTCCAACCCTTTGAAGCGAAAGCTTTTTACCAGTACTGGCACAGTTCCTGTATCAGCATCGTCACATGCACCTGCGGTATCAGAGCGTGCGAAAACGATAAGAACAACACCGTGGAGGTCTGACCTTGAAGACGACTCGACTCCGGCGGCAAGCGGGCAAACTGGCGCTGGTCGCCGCCGCACTGCTGAGCACCCAGGCCATGGCGGCCGAGCAGGGCCCGAGCTTGTTGCAATCCAAGTGCATGGGGTGCCATATCCCCGAAGGCAACGACAGCTACAGCCGCATCAGCCACCAGCGCAAGACCCCGGAAGGCTGGCTGATGAGCATCGCGCGCATGCAGGTGATGCATGGCGTGCAGATCAGCGACGAAGAGCGCCGCACCCTGGTCAAGTACCTGGCCGACAAGCAGGGCCTGGCGCCCCGCGAGACCGACGGTGTGCGCTATGCCATGGAGCGCCGGCTCAACACCGTCGAGCACTTCGACGACCGCTTCAGCCAGATGTGCGGACGCTGCCACTCCGGCGCCCGGGTCGCCTTGCAGCGGCGTCCGGCCAAGGAATGGGAACACCTGGTCAACTTCCACCTCGGCCAGTGGCCGTCCCTCGAATACCAGGCCCAGGCGCGCGACCGCGACTGGCTGGGCATCGCCCTCAAGGAGATGGTGCCGGACCTGGCCAAGCGCTTCCCGCTCGATGACCCCGCCTGGGCCGAATGGCAGAAGGCCAAGCCCAAGGCCGAGGCACTGCCCGGGCAGTGGGCGTTCAGCGGCCACATGCTCGCCAAGGGCGATGTGCGTGGCGTGATGACCGTCACCGCCGATGCCGGCGATACCTTCAAGGTCGAGGTCAAGGGCCGCTATGCCGACGGCACGCCGTTCAATGGCAGCGGTTCGGCGATCCTCTACAACGGCTACGAGTGGCGCGGCAACGTGAAGGTCGGCGATGCCAACCTGCGCCAGGTCTTCGCCGCCCTCGACGGCGAGATGAAGGGCCGTATGTTCGAGGCCGAGCACGACGAGCGCGGCCTGGATTTCAGCGCGGTGAAAGCGGGCAAGGCACGCCTGCTGGCCGTGCAGCCGGCGTTCATCAAGGCCGGTGGCGAAAGCGAGATCACCCTGGTCGGCAGTGGCCTGTCGGGCAAGCCGGTGCTCGGTGCCGGTGTCGAGGTGATCGAAGTGCTGGAGTCGACCCCGACCCTGGTGCGGGTCAAGGCCCGTGCGGCCGCCAACGCCGCGCCCGGCCTGCGCGAAGTCGCCGTGGGCGCGCTCAAGGGCGTGAACCTGGCGGTGTACGACAAGGTCGAGGAAGTCAAGGTGGTGCCGGCGTTCTCCATCGCCCGTATCGGCGAGAACGGTGGCTCCACGCCCAAGGTCCAGGGCCGCTTCGAGGCCGAGGCCTGGGGCAAGGATGCCAACGGCCAGCCGCTGCGCATCGGCTACCTGCCGGCCAAGTGGAAGGTCGAGCCGTTCAACGAGCGGGCGGCCGAGGACGAGGATGTGAAGTTCGCAGGGACCATGCAGGCCGACGGCGTCTTCATGCCAGCCGGCGCCGGCCCCAACCCTGAGCGCAAGATGATGACCAACAACGCCGGCAACCTGAAGGTCATCGCCGAACTCGAGGACGGCGGGCAGAAGGGCGAAGGCCACATGATCGTCACCGTACAGCGCTGGAACAACCCGCCCTTGCCATAAGGGCCGCTTGTCGCGCACGCCACCAGAACGGGCTGAAACATCGAGAGGTCGCCATGGGCGCACTATTGAACCTGGTCGAGCGCAACCTGCACGAAGTGCAGGTGGATGCCGACCGCATGCTCTTCCACATCCCCAGCAGCTCGCTGTTCGCCGCCGACGCGGTGACCGGCGGGATCATCGACACCCTACGCCAGCAAGGCTGCCGCGCCGAGGACCTGGTGCAGCGCCTGGGCCGGCGTTTCGCCGACCAGGAGATCCAGGAGACCCTGCGCGAGCTGATCGCCCTGGAACTGGTCAGCGACGGCTCGCCGCTGACCCCTGAAATCGCGCTCAGGCAGGTCGAGCGCACCGCGCTGAACACCGTGGTGCTCAACGTCAACACCGGTTGCAACCTCAGTTGCACCTACTGTTACAAGGAGGACCTCGACAAACCCTCCGCCGGCAAGAAGATGAGCACCGCCACCGCCGAGGCCTCGGTGGAGATGCTGCTCAAGGAGTCGCCGGACGAAGAGCGCTACAGCGTGGTGTTCTTCGGCGGCGAGCCGCTGTCCAACCGGGCGCTGATCGAGCACATGGTCGCGTACTGCGAGCGGCGCTTCGCCGAGGCGGGCAAGCAGGTGGAGTTCATCATGACCACCAACGCCACGCTGCTCACCGAAGAGATCGTCGATTGGCTCGATGCCCATCGTTTCGGCCTGTCGGTGAGCATCGACGGGCCGAAGACCGTGCACGACCGCAACCGCATCACCGTGGGCGGGCAGGGCACCTACGACGTGGTACGGCGCAAGGCCGACATGCTGCTGTCGCGTTACCGCAGCCGGCCGGTCGGCGCCCGGGTCACCCTGACCCGTGGCATCACCGATGTGGAAACCATCTGGAACCACCTGTTCAACGAGCTGGGGTTCGCCGAGGTGGGCTTCGCCCCGGTCACCTCCGGCGACATGGCCGCCTTCAACTTGACCAGCGAGGAACTGGTGCAGGTCTTCGCCAACATGAAGGCCCTGGGCCGGCGCTACCTGGAGGCGGCGCTGGAGCACCGCAACATCGGCTTCTCCAACCTGCACCAGCTGATCACCGACATCCACGAAGGGCACAAGAAGGCCCTGCCATGCGGCGCCGGGCTGAAGATGCTGGCGGTCGACCATGAGGGCGAGCTGAACCTGTGCCACCGCTTCACCGGTTCCAGCCTGCCGACCTTCGGCAACGTGCACCAGGGCGTGCAGCAGGTGCAGCTCAACGACTTCCTGTCCCAGCGCCTGGACCGCAGTGGCACCGGCTGCGACAGCTGCCGCATCCGCAACCTGTGTTCGGGGGGCTGCTACCACGAAAGCTACGCCCGCTACGGCGATCCCCAGCATCCGACCTACCACTACTGCGAACTGATGCGCGACTGGGTCGACTTCGGCATCGAGGTCTACAGCCGCATCATGGCCGCCAACCCGGCCTTCATCGATCGCTACATCACTCCGCGGAAGGCGCACTGACATGAAGCACTTGAAGCCCCTGAACAACAAGGCTCGCATCCTCGAACAGGCCGCCGCCGAAGACCGCGTGGAAGAGGTCATGGCCATGAGCGCGGTGGCCGGTTGCACCGCCACCACCGACCCGGGCTGGGAAGTGGACGCCTTCGGTGGCGTCACCTCCCTGTGCCAGCCGATGGAGGCCGACCTGTACGGCTGCTCCGACCCTTGCTGGTGGCCGGCCCAGGTGCCGGACATGATGAGTACTTACCAGGACTGGAACGCCCAGGCGAGCAACTCGCAGGACGACTGGCGCAACCTCGGCACCGTGTTCCCGAAAGACAAGTGATCGGCCCGACAAGAACGACAAGGGGAAACCGCATGAAACCTGGATTCTGCGCGCAGCTCGCGCTCACCGTCGCCGCCTGTGCTGGCGCCTGGACGGCGCAAGCTGGCGAAAGCGCCACCGGCCCGGCGCTCAAGCCTGGCCACGAATACCTGATCGTCACCAACTACCCGAACAATCTGCACGTGGTCGACGTGGCCAGCGACACGGTCTACAAGTCGTGTCGCATGCCGGATGCGTTCGGCCCGGGCACCGCGATGATGGCGCCGGACAACCGCACCGCCTACGTGCTCAACAACCACTATGCCGACCTCTACGGCATCGACCTGGATACCTGCCAGGCCACCTTCCACGCCAACCTCTCCAGCGTTCCCGGCGAGGTCGCCCGGTCGATGTACTCGTTCGCCATCAGCCCCGATGGCAAGGAGATCTACGCCACCGTCAACCCGACCCAGCGCCTGAACGACCACTACGTGGTCAAGCCGCCACGGCTGGAGGTGTTCAATACCGGCGATGGCCTGAACGCCAAGCCGGTGCGCAGTTTCCCGATGCCGCGTCAGGTCTACCTGATGCGCGCGGGCGACGACGGCAGCCTGTACGTCGCCGGGCCCGACATCTACAAGATGGATGTCAAGACCGGCAAGTACGAGGTGGCCTTGCCCCTGCGCAACTGGAACCGCCCCGGCTACAGCGCGCCGGACGTGCTGTATTTCTGGCCGCACCAGAGCGCCCGGCATGAGTTCTCCATGCTCTATACCATCGCCAAGTTCACCGACGAGAAGCAGGACCCGGACACCGCCGAACTGCTCTATGGCTACCTGAGCATCGACCTGAAGACCGGCAAGAGCCATACCCAGGAGTTCGCCGACCTCACCGAACTGTACTTCACCGGCTTGCGCTCGCCGAAGGATCCGAACCAGATGTACGGTGTGCTCAATCGCCTGGCGCGCTATGACATCGAGCAACGCAAGCTGATCAAGGCGGCCAATCTGGACCACACTTACTATTGCGTGGCCTTCGACCGGGCCGGCGACAAGCTGTACCTGGGCGGCACCTTCAACGACCTGGCGGTGTTCGACCCCGATACCCTGGAGAAGGTGACGAACATCAAGCTGCCGGGGGGCGACATGTCCACCAGTACGCCGCAGGTGTTCGTCAGGTAATTAGGTGCCGGTTTTTCGCGACGAGCCGTCGCGAAAAACCGGTGAAGCCGCCACAAGAACAACAAGAGAGCGCCCATGACCCAGCCAAGCTATACCCACGGCAATCCAGACAAGGCCTTGCTCAGCCAATGCATCGGTGACGCCTTCGACGCCACCGTCGCACGTTTCCCCGAGCGTGAGGCCCTGGTGGTGCGCCACCAGGGCTTGCGCTACACCTGGCAGGCACTGGCCGAGGCCGTCGACCAGCACGCCCGGGCGCTGATGGCCCTGGGCGTGCAGCCGGGCGACCGGCTGGGGATCTGGGCCCCGAACTGCGCCCAGTGGTGCATCACCCAGTTCGCCAGCGCCAAGGTCGGGGCGATCCTGGTCAACATCAACCCAGCCTACCGCGTCAGCGAGCTGGACTATGCCCTGGGCCAGTCGGGCTGCCGCTGGGTGATCTGCGCCGATGCCTTCAAGACCTGCGACTACCACGCCATGCTGCTGGGCCTGGTACCGGGCCTTGCCGCCGGCCAGCCTGGTGCGCTGGCTTGCGAGCGCTTCCCCGAGCTGCGCGGTGTCGTCAGCCTGGCCAGTGCACCGCCGGCCGGGTTCCTCGCCTGGCCCGAGCTGCAGGCGCTGGCCACGCAGGTGAGCGCCGAGGCCCTGGCCGAACGCCAGGGGCAGTTGCACTGGGACGACCCGATCAACATCCAGTACACCTCCGGCACCACGGGTTTCCCCAAGGGGGCGACCCTAAGCCACTACAACATCCTCAACAACGGCTACATGGTCGGCGAGAGCCTGGGGCTGACCGAGCATGACCGCCTGGTGGTCCCGGTGCCGCTGTACCACTGCTTTGGCATGGTCATGGCCAACCTGGGCTGCCTCACCCATGGCAGCACCCTGATCTACCCCAGCGACGCCTTCGACCCGCTGGCCACCCTGCGCGCGGTGGCCGAGGAGCGGGCCACGGCGTTGTATGGCGTGCCGACCATGTTCATCGCCGAGCTGGATCACCCGCAACGCGGCAAGTTCGACCTGTCCAGCCTGCGCACCGGGATCATGGCCGGCGCCACCTGCCCGATCGAGGTGATGCGCCGGGTGATCGACGAGATGCACATGGCCCAGGTGCAGATCGCCTACGGCATGACCGAGACCAGCCCGGTATCGCTGCAGACCGGCCCGGACGATGACCTGGAAGTGCGCGTGACCACGGTCGGGCGTACCCAGCCCCGGCTGGAGAGCAAGATCATCGACGCCGACGGCCACACCGTGCCACGCGGCCAGATCGGCGAGCTGTGCACCCGTGGCTACAGCGTGATGCTCGGCTACTGGAACAACCCCAAGGCTACTGCCGAAAGCATCGACGTCGACGGCTGGATGCACACCGGGGACTTGGCGGTGATGGACGAGCAGGGCCATGTGCGTATCGTCGGGCGCAGCAAGGACATGATCATCCGCGGAGGGGAGAACATCTACCCGCGCGAGCTGGAGGAATTCTTCTTCACCCACCCAGCGGTGGCCGACGTGCAGGTGATTGGTATTCCGTGCAGTCGCTACGGGGAGGAGATCGTTGCCTGGGTCCGCTTCCATCCTGGACATTCGGCCACCGAGGACGAGTTGCGCGAATGGGCAAGGGCGCGGATCGCGCATTTCAAGGTACCGCGTTATTTCCGTTTCGTGGACGAGTTCCCGATGACGGTGACGGGCAAGGTGCAGAAGTTCAGGATGCGTGAGATCAGTATCGAGGAATTGGGTGGTGCGCCAGGCATGGCGCAGCGCTGAAGCATCTGGCTGGAAGCGGGCTTGCCCGCGAATCTGGATGCGGCAACGGTTCGCCCTGTCAGCGCAACCACTCCGGGCTGTTGAAATTGCTCAACCGCCCATCCTCCTGCGCACACTCCAGCCCTTGTATCGGCGCCTGCAGCAGGGCTTTCTGCAAACTCCGCTCACCCGCCCGCCAGGCCTGCTCCAGCAGGGGCAGCAACCGCCTCGGTATCACACTGAACATCGGCTGCCAATAACCTCCCTGACGCACCATGGCCGCACTGTCATGCTCGACCGCTAGCCGCAGCAGACCCTCGATCAACGCGTCGTCCACCTGAGGGGCATCACAGGCCAGCACCACCACCCACTCATGCCGCGCCACCGCAAGCCCAGCGATCACCCCGGCCAACGGCCCGGGGAAGTCCGGATCGGCATCGCCCACCAACTGGTCGGCATAGGCAGCGTAGGCCTGCTGGTTACGGTTGCAGGAAATGATCAAGTCGTCGCTCAGTGGCCGTACCACCCGCTGCACATGGGCCACCAGTGGCTCGCCGTGCCAGGGCACCAGGCCCTTGTCGCGGCCGCCCATGCGCTGGCCGCGGCCGCCAGCGAGGATCAGGATGGAGCAGGGAGGCAGGGCAACTGACATGAAAAGGGTTCCAGGCAATTAAGATCTGGAACCCTCCCATGTCATCTGGCGCTTGTCCAGTCAGCTTTCGCTGGCCGTTGCCGCGTTCCCGCGCTCCCGCCGATACCCGGCCACACGCATCACCACCACGAAGAACACCGGTACGAACACCACCGCCAGGGTGGCGCTGAGCATGCCGCCGATCACCCCTGTGCCGATCGCCTGCTGGCTGGCCGAGCTGGCGCCGCTGGCGATGGCCAGGGGCACCACGCCGAGGATGAAGGCCAGCGAGGTCATGACGATCGGCCGTAGGCGCAGGCGTGCGGCCCGTATCGCGGCGTCGCGTGGATCATGCCCCTGGTCGACCAGGTGCTTGGCGAACTCGATGATCAGGATGGCGTTCTTCGCCGACAGGCCGATCAAGGTGATCAGGCCGACCTTGAAGAACACGTCGTTGGGCAGGCCGCGCAGGGTCACCGCCAGCACTGCGCCGAGCATGCCCAGCGGTACCACCAGCAGCACCGCGGTCGGGATCGACCAGCTTTCGTACAGCGCCGCCAGGCACAGGAACACCACCAGCAGCGACAGCGCCATCAGCAAGGGCGCCTGGCTGCCCGACAGGCGTTCCTGCAACGACAGGCCGGTCCACTCCAGGCCAGCGCCTGCCGGTAGCTGCGCCACCAGGCGCTCGACCTCGGCCATGGCTTCGCCGGAGCTGTAGCCGGGCGCCGGCTCGCCGGAGATCGACACCGCTGGGTAGCCGTTGTAGCGGGTCAGTTGCACCGGGCCGCTGACCCAGCGGGTCTGGACGAAGGCACCCAGCGGGACCATCTTGCCGCTGCTGTTGCGCACGTGGATCTGCAGCAGGTCCTCGACCTGGCTGCGCTGGTCACCCTCGGCCTGCACCACCACCCGCTGCATGCGCCCCTGGTTGGGGAAGTCGTTGACGTAGCGGGAACCGACGGCAGTATCCAGCACCGCGCCGATATCGGCGAACGACACGCCCAGGGCGTTGGCCTGGCGCCGGTCGACCTCAAGCTGCACCTGCGGGCTCTCGGCCAGGGAGGCTTCGCGCACGTTGACCAGCACCTTGCTCTTGCGCGCATTGGCCAGCAGTGCGTCACGGGCCGCCATCAGCCCCGCATGGCCCAGGCCGCCCCGGTCCTGCAGGCGGAATTCGAAGCCGGTCGATTCGCCCAGGCCATCCACCGGTGGCGGCAGCACGGAGTAGGCCACGGCATCCCTGAACTGGCTGAAGGCCGTGGTGGCGCGCTCGGCGATCGCCTGGGCGCTGTCGCCCGCGCCGCGCTCGGACCAGTCCTTGAGCGTGGTGAAGGCCAGCGCCGCGTTCTGCCCGCTGCCGGAGAAACTGAACCCCAGGATCAGGGTCGTGTTGCCCACCCCAGGCTCCTCGGCGTTGTGCGCCTCGATCTGCGCGGCCACCTGCTCGGTCCGTACCCGGCTGGCACCAGGCGGCAACTGGATATCGGTGATGGTATAGCCCTGGTCCTCGGTGGGCAGGAAGGCCGTCGGCAACTGGCTGAAGCCATAGCCGAGCGCTGCCAGCAGCACGCCGTACACCAGCAGGTAGCGTCCGCTGCGCGCCAGGGCATGGGCCACCCAGCGCTGGTAGCCGTTGCTCATGCCCTCGAAGCGCCGGTTGAACCAGCCGAAGAAGCCCTTGCGCGTGTGGTACTCGCCCTTGGCCAGCGGCTTGAGCAAGGTGGCGCACAGGGCCGGGGTCAGGCTCAGGGCGAGGAACGCCGAGAACAGGATCGACACTGCCATGGACAGGGAGAACTGCTGGTAGATCACCCCCACCGAACCCTTCATGAAGGCCATCGGCAGGAATACCGCCACCAGCACCAGGGTGATGCCGACGATGGCCCCGCTGATCTGGCCCATGGCCTTGCGTGTGGCCTCCTTCGGCGGCAGGCCTTCCTCGGCCATGATCCGCTCGACGTTCTCCACCACCACGATGGCATCGTCCACCAGGATGCCGATGGCCAGGACCATGCCGAACAGGGTCAGCACGTTGACCGAGAAGCCCATGGCCAGCATCACCGCGAAGGTGCCCATCAGGGCCACTGGCACTACCAGCGTGGGGATCAGGGTATAGCGGATGTTCTGCAGGAACAGGAACATCACCGCGAACACCAGCAGCATGGCCTCGAACAGGGTGCTGATCACCTGCTGGATCGACACCTTGACGAAGGGCGAGGTGTCGTAGGGGATGTCATGGCGGACACCGTCCGGGAAGTAGCGCGACAGCTGCGCCATCTTCTCGCGCACCAGGGTCGCGGTCTCCAGGGCGTTGGCACCCGGCGCCAGCTGCACGCTGAAGGCGCTGGACGGCTTGCCGTTCAGGCGGGTGCCGTACTGGTACTCCTGGGCGCCGATCTCCACCCGGGCGACGTCGCCGAGGGTCACGGTGGCGCCATCGGGGTTGGCGCGCAGGACGATGGCGGCGAATTGCTCGGGGCTGCTCAACTGCCCCGTGACCACCACGTTGGCCGTGATTTCCTGGCTGGCCCGGCCGGGCAGGTCGCCGATGCTGCCCGGCGCCACCAGGGCGTTCTGCGCGGCGATGGCGTCGACGACGTCGTCGGGCGTGAGGTTGAAACCGACCAGCCTGCGCGGGTCGATCCACACCCGCATGGCGCGTTCCGCACCATACAACTGGGCCTTGCCCACCCCCTTGAGGCGACGGATCTCGTCCATCACGTTGCGTGCCAGGATGTCGGACAGCGCGGTTTCGTCCAGGCTGCCGTCCTCGGAGGTGAGGGTGCCCAGCAGCAGGAAGCCGGTGGACACCTTCTCCACCTGCAGGCCCTGCTGGGTCACGGCGCGGGGCAGGCGCGACTCGACCACCTTGAGACGGTTCTGCACGTCCACCTGGGCCAGGTCGGGGTGGGTGCCCGGTGCGAAGGTGGCGGTGATGGTGGCGCTGCCCAGGCTGCTCTGGGACTCGAAGTACAGCAGGTTGTCGGCGCCATTGAGCTCCTGCTCGATCAGGCTGACCACGCTCTCGTCCAGGGTCGACGCCGAGGCGCCGGGATAGACGGCGTAGATCTCCACTTGCGGTGGCGCCACGTTGGGGTACTGGGCCACTGGCAACTGGGGCATGGCCAGGCCACCGGCGAGCAGGATGAACAGGGCGACCACCCAGGCGAACACCGGGCGGTCGATGAAGAACTGCGGCATGGGTCAGGCCCTCACTGGCCGTTGTGCTGGACGATGGGGAGCGCATCGCCGGTGGCGTCGACCTGCACCTGGTCGCCGACCTTGACGTGCTGCAGGCCTTCGATCACCACGCGCTCGCCAGGGGCCAGGCCCTCGCTGACGATCCAGCGATCGCCCTGGGCGCTGCCCAGCAGCACCTGGCGTTCGCCGATGCGCGCCTGGCGATCGACCACCAGCACCTTGGGCACCCCGGCGCTGTCGCGCAGGATGGCGCGCTGCGGCACGCTGATGCCCTTGGGCTGCACGGCCTGCTCCAGGCGCACGCGCACGTAGCTGCCGGGCAGCAGGTCGAGGTCGGGGTTGGGGAACTCGCTGCGCAGGGTGATCTGGTGGGTGCTCGGGTCGACGCTGATGTCGGAGAACAGCAGCGTGCCCGGCAGCGGGTAGGCGCTGCCGTCGTCCTGGACCAGGGTCGCCCGTGCCTGGCCCTGGCCGACCTGCTCCAGCTCGCCGGCGCGCATCGCCCGGCGCAGGGCGTTGAGCTCGCGGGTCGACTGGCTGACGTCGGCGTGGATCGGGTCCAGTTGCTGGATGACCGCCAGCGGCGTGCTGCCGTCCTGGCCGACCAGCGCGCCCTCGGTGACCAGGGCCCGGCCGATGCGCCCGGAGATCGGTGCGGTGACCGTCGCGTAGCCCAGGTTCAGGCGGGCCCGCTCCAGGGCGGCCTTGGCCTGGGCTACCTCGGCGTCGGCCTGGAGGAAGGCGGCACGGGCGTTGTCGTACTCCTGGCGGCTGACCGCCTTGTCGTCGACCAGCGATCGGTAGCGCTGCTCGGTGAGGCGTGCCTGGTACCGGTTGGCCTCGGCCTTGGCCAGGGTGGCACGGGCGCTGTCATGGTCGGCCTTGAACGATGCCGGATCGATCCGGAACAGTACGTCGCCCTGCTTGACGTCGCTGCCTTCGCGGTACACCCGCTCGAGCACCACGCCGGCCACCCGTGCGCGCACCTCGGCGGTACGCGGCGCGAGGAGGCGACCGCTGAGCTCGGTGCTGATGGCCAGCGGCTGGAGCTGTACGGTTTCGACGCGCACGTGCGGCATGGGCGCCGGTGCGTCCTGTTCGGCGGTGTCGTCGCAGGCGGCCAGGAGCAGCGCCAGCAGTGCCGCAAGCGCCACGGGGCGCAGGCGAGGGGGATGGTAGGTAGGCATGCGGATCTTCCGTTGATGAGCGTGCGTATGCTACGGCAGCCGTTCCCTTGGCGCCTGTGAAGACCTGTAGGACGAGTGTGAAAAAGTGTGAAGGAGAGTCCTGCCCGTGCGTAGGATTCTATATCCTGCCTGTCTTTTCCGTTCTGTCAAACCGCTTATGCCGAACATCCTCCTGGTCGAAGACGACAGCGCCCTGTCCGAGCTGATCGCCAGTTACCTGCAACGCAACGACTTCCACGTCCAGGTCATCGCCCGTGGCGATCACGTCCTGGACGAAGTCCGCCGGCAGAAGCCGGATCTGGTGGTGCTCGACCTGATGCTGCCGGGCCTGGACGGCCTGCAGGTGTGCCGCCTGCTGCGCCAGGTGTCGCAGAGCCTGCCGATCCTCATGCTGACCGCTCGCGACGACAGCCACGACCAGGTGCTGGGCCTGGAGATGGGCGCCGACGACTACGTCACCAAACCCTGCGAGCCGCGTGTGCTGCTGGCCCGGGTGCGCACCTTGCTGCGCCGCAGCAGCGTCAACGAGCCGCGCCTGGACAGCGACCTGATCCAGGTCGGCGGGCTGCGCATCGACCTGGCCGAGCGCAGCGTCACCTGGCGCGGCGAAGAGGTGGAGCTGTCCAGCGGCGAATACAACCTGCTGGTGGTGCTGGCGCGCAACGCCGGCGAGGTGCTCAGCCGCGACCGGATTCTCCAGCAACTGCGCGGCATCGAGTTCAACGGCACCGACCGTTCGGTGGACGTGGCCATTTCCAAGCTGCGCCGCAAGTTCGACGACAACGCCGGCGAGGCGCGCAAGATCAAGACCGTGTGGGGCAAGGGCTACTTGTTCAGCCGGGTCGAGTGGGAGTACTGACGCGCCATGCTGAAGATCCTGGTGCGCCTGTACCTGGTGATCATCGTCGCCTATGCCGGTGCCTTGCTGTTGATCCCCGATGCCATCGTCGGCGCCTTCCACGAGCGCTTCATGGCCTACAACCTGGAGCAGGCCAAGGGCGTGCAGTCGCTGATCGTGCGGCAGTTCCACCAGGCGCCGCGCGAGCAGTGGCCCTCGGTGGCGCAGGACCTGGCGTCGGCCTTCGCGCCGTTGCAGGTCGAGCTGCTGCGCATGGACCAGGCCGAGTTGGGCACGGCGGAGCTGGCACGCCTGCAGCATGGCCTGCACGCGGTGCGCATCGGCGACTGGGGCTACTACGAAACGGTGCTGGCACCTTTGGACAAGGACTGGCTGGTGCGCCTGCACTCGCCCCCGGACCCGCTGGACATCGACGTGCTGTCCTGGGGCGTCACCGTGCTGATCGGGGCGGCGATGCTCGGCTGCCTGCTGCTCTGGGTATGGCCGCACTGGCGCGACCTGGAACGGCTCAAGGAAACCGCCCGGCGCCTGGGGCAGGGGCAGATGTCGGAGCGCACGCACATCTCGCCGCACTCGAACATCGGCGAACTGGCCGGGGTGTTCGACACCATGGCCAGCGAGCTTGAGCGTCACGTCAACCAGCAGCGCGAGTTGCTCAATGCGGTGTCCCACGAGCTGCGCACGCCGCTGACGCGCCTGGACTTCGGCCTGGTGTTGTTGTTCGACGAGGTGCCGCCAGCCAGTCGCAAGCGCCTGCTGGAACTGGTGGGGCATGTGCGCGAACTGGATGAGCTGGTGCTCGAACTGCTGTCGTACAGCCGCCTGCAGAATGCCGACCAGGCGCGGGAGCGGGTCGAGGTCTCGTTGCTGGAGCTGGTCGACAGCGTGCTCGGTGGTTTCGCTGAGGAGCTCGATGGGCGGGGTATCCAGTGGGAGGTTCGCGCCGAGGGCACCCTGCCGCGCTTCGTGCTCGACCCACGGCTGACCGCCCGGGCGGTGCAGAACCTGGTGCGCAACGCCTTGCGTTATTGCGACGAGAGCCTGCTGCTGCGCTTGCGCCTGGAGGAGGACGGCGCTTGCCTGCTGACCGTGGAGGACGACGGTATCGGCATCCCGCCCGAGGAGCGCGAGCGGATCTTCCAGCCGTTCTACCGCCTGGATCGCAGCCGCGACCGCAGTACCGGTGGCTTCGGGCTGGGCCTGGCGATCAGCCGGCGAGCCATCGAAGGGCAGGGGGGGAGCCTGACCGTGGCGCAGTCGGCGCTGGGCGGGGCGCAGTTCAGGATTCGCCTGCCTGCCGGGTAGCGGGGCGCCGGTGTGTTCTTGTGCCGGCCAGTCAAGGCTTTTGGGAGCCGCTTCGCGCCCCAGCATTTACCAAGCCGAACGGTGTACTAGAGGCCGGAACGCAAAGCTTTTGAAAACGCTACGAACCGATCCTTGCCACTGCGCTTGGCCTGGTACAACGCCTGGTCCGCGCGCACCAGCGCCATGCTCAGGGTATCGCCGCTATCGACCGGTGTCAGGCCGATGCTGACGGTCACGGGGTGTCCACCCAGGTCTTCGCGAACGCGCTGGCACAGCGCCGCGACCTGCCGTTCGGCGCCTTGCTGGTCCAGCCCTTCGAAGAAAATGGCGAACTCCTCGCCGCCGAGTCGGGCGAACGCATAGCCATCCATGGACACCCTGATGTGCCCGGCCACGCGCTTGAGCACCTCGTCGCCGATATCGTGGCCGAAGCGGTCGTTGACCTGCTTGAAATTGTCGATATCGATCATCGCCAGGAACTGCCCCGGTGCCGCGAGCCGCAACTGGCGCTCGACCCTGAGCATGAACGCGCGGCGGTTGGGGAGCTCGGTGAGGGCGTCCACGTAGGCTTGCTCCAGCAGCACCTTGGACAGGTAGAAGTTGTGCAGCTTGGCCTGGCGCATCCGCAGGTAGCTGTAGCTCACCAGCCCGCTGAGAAACACCGCGTAGCTCAGCAGCATGGCGCCTTCGAGCTCCAGCAGCTCGATGCGCGTGTGATAGAACGGATTGAGCAGCAGCCAGGTGATGGCCACGGCGCAGAAGAACGACCAGCCCCGTACCGGCAGCACCGAGACGCTGTAGAGCACGGTGGACACGCCCAGCACCAGCCACACCGGGCGCAGGGCGATGGGAATGCCTTCGATCACCAGGCGCATGGCCAGGGTGATGACCGCGATGAACACCAGGTTGAGCACATCGAAGTGATGGCTTTTGCGGGTGAAGCCGAGCACCACGGTGAGGCAGCACAGCAGGCCGATGAACAGCCCCGAGCGCCAGGTGAAGCCCTGGCCGCCGAGGTAGCTGACGATCAGGTCGAAAACCAGCCAGACGCCGATGCTCACGCAGAAGATCAGCAGGCAGAACCTGTGCATGGCCTCGAATTCGCGCTGGCGGAACTCGGCACGCAGGGCGGCGGGGGCGACCTGCTTGCGCACGTGCTCTTCGATGGTGCTGAACATGATCGGCTGGCGACTCCCACCCGTTGGCAAACCAGTGGCGCAGGCACTCATCGCAGGGGTAGCAGGCCACGTGCCCAGGGTCGATAGCGCAGGGCGAATACCGCCTCGGCATGGCAGCCACCGGCCAACGCGGGCTGGGCCGGCTCTGCGCGAAATGGCTGGCCGGCCGCGCTCACCTGGCGAAACGCTTCGCGCACGATCCCGACGCGGCAGGGCAGCGCCTGCTCATAGCCCTGGCGCACCAGCGGCGGCAGCCGCGCGGTGCCGGCACCGTCCTGCCACCAGACAGTCAAGCCCAGGCCGGCCAACTGGTCCAGCCAGGCGGCATTGACCCGCGGTGACAGGTGCCCGGCGCTGAAGGCGCTCAGGTGCAGGGGCTTGTCCAACCGGCGGTTGAAGGCTTGCAACTGGCGGTACAGGGCCTCGCGACGGGCGGCATCGCGAAAGTGCAGGTCGTCCAGCTCCAGGGGCAGGTACCAGCCGGCCACGGCCAGGTCCCAAGTGGCACGCACCTGTTGGTACTGGCCCAGCGAGCGGCCCAGCTGGGCCTTCCAGTAGGCGCCCAGGCCGTCACCGTCGAGCGCTTCCAGGCGCGAGTAGTAGGCAGGGTCCATGTACAGGCCCAGTACCAGCTCCAGGCCCTGGGCCCGGGCCTCGCGCAGGCTGTTCGCAAGCCACCCCTGGGCACCGCCGAAATCGCTGTCGCCGTAGGCGCTCCACTGCACGATCAGGGTCTTGCCGCCCTGGGCCACGGTGGCCTGCCACAGTTGCTGCCACTGGGCGGGGGTCAGGGCCGCATCGCGGTTGAGCGGCTGGTAGAACAGGCGCTGGTCGGCCTGCGCCGCAAGGCACAGCGCGAGCAGGCAGGTAGCCAGGAAGGTGCGCATCAGAAGGTCATCTCCACACCCAGCAGCACGCCGTTGGCGCGCTCGTAGAGGTTGCCGCCCAGCGACTGCTGGTATTCGGCGCGTACTTTCAGCGAGCCACGGTAGGCGTTGTAGCGGTCGTCGTCGAACCACCACTGCCAGCGCACGCCTACGCCGGTACGCAGGTCCTGGCGCCAGTCGTTGCTCGGGTCCTGGCTGGCGAATTCGAGGAGGCCATAGGGCATCAGGGTTTGCGGTGAGTTGCCGGGCAGTTTCCAGGCGTGCCCCTGCTGGTAGCGCGACAGCCAGGCATGGTCGCCGGCGCGGGTCCACCAGGCGGCATCGAGGTAGAGGAAGCGTTCGTTCCATTGGTCCTCGTCGATGCGCCAGTCGTTGCGCCAGGCGCCCTGGTCGAGGAACGAGGCGGTGGCGCGTAGCAGCAGGTCGTTGCTCGATTCGGCGTGATGGCGCAAGTCGCCCCAGTTGCCACCGACCTTCGCCGGGCTGAGCAATTCGCCCAGGCTCAGGCCGCCGTAGTGGCTGTCTTCGACCTGCCGTTGGTGATAGAGCTCGGCGTACAGGTTGAGGTTGGCCTGACCGAACGGCTTGTAGCGCAG
Source organism: Pseudomonas sp. I2 (assembly GCF_040984075.1). Taxonomy (NCBI): domain Bacteria; kingdom Pseudomonadati; phylum Pseudomonadota; class Gammaproteobacteria; order Pseudomonadales; family Pseudomonadaceae; genus Pseudomonas; species Pseudomonas sp. I2. Next base: position 12,498 of record NZ_JBCGFQ010000059.1, on the reverse strand, counting down.
GCCGACGCCGGTGCCCAGGCTCTGGGCGTAGTCGGTACGGCTCTGGCCGCCGAACAGCACCCGGCCATAGACCGACAAGGTGCTGCCATTGCGGCTGGGTTCCTCGCCCAGGGCATGGTCCCACATGGCCAGCTGGACGTTCTGCGACTGGGCCCTGCGCTGCGTGCGGCCGCTGTCGCGGAAGTTGTCGTTGGTCGAGGTGCCGGCCGGCGACCAGGTGCTGGCCAAGGTGATGCTGTCGCGTCGCGACAGGGTCTCGTGGGCGCGGCGCTGGCGGTACTGACGTGCCTCCAGGCTGCCTTGCTCGTCATCGCCGTCCACCAGGTGCTCCTCCACGTCGATGACCCGGCGCAGCTCGCGGCGGGCGGCGGCGCTGTCCTCGGCCTCGGCGTAGCGCAGGGCGAGGGTCTCGCCGATGCGGTAGTCCTCGGGAAAGTCGCGGGTGGCCTGTTCCAGGTAGGGGATGGCGGCGCGGCGTTGCTGCTTGTCCGCCGAGCCGGCCAGGCGCATGCCATGGTCGGCGCGGTAGCGCGGCTGGTCCGGCGCCAGGCGTACGGCCTCGGCCAGCCAGGCGCTGCTCTGGGCGCTGTCGCCGGCCTGTTGCGCGGTGTTGGCTGCGGCGTAGTAGTGATCGGCACGGGGCTGGTGGCGCAGGGCCTGGCGCTGGAAGTCCAGGGCAGTGGCTGGCTCGCCCTGGCGCTGGGCGATGGCCGCGCCCAGCGCCCAGTCGTCGGCGCTGCGGTGCGCGGTGGCGTCCCAGTGGCGGCGGGCGCTGTCGGCATCGCCCAGGTCGAGGGCGCCGCGGGCGGCGGTCATGCGGGCGTTGTCGGTCCATTCGCTGTCCGGCAGGCTGCGCCAGATCGGCACGGCCGCCTCGGAGTCGCCGGCCGCCTCCAGGGCATAGGCCAGGGGCAGGCGGCTACTGCGGTCGCCCAGGCGTTCGGCGGCCTGGTAGTAGACCACGGCCTCGCCTGGCTGCCCGGGCATGGCGCAGCGGCCCAGGGCCCGGTACTGGCCGACTTCGCTGGGCGTGGCGGGGATCGCCTGGCGCACCGCGTCGCACTGGCCGGCTTCGGCCAGGCGACCGAGCAATTGGGCGCGGGTGGCGGGGTCGACCCGGGGGACCAGGCTGAGCACGCGCCGGCTATCCAGTGGCGTGTCATCGCGTGCATGCAGATTGCCCAGGCGCTGCAGCAGCCCAGGTGTCAGGCGGCCTTGGCGGCGGTCGTAGGCGTGTTCCAGCAGTTGCCGGGCGCGTTCGCTGTGGCCCTGTTTCACGAGCATGAAACTGGCCTGCTCGAGGGCGGCCAGGTCGCCGCTCTGCCGGTAGCGCTGCTCCCACTGCGCCGCGGTGCGGGGTTGCGGCGGGTCGCCGTACAGGCGTTGCCGGAGCACGGCGTAGGCGCGCGGATCGTCGCTGGCGGCGCAACCCTTGAGCTGCTCGCGGGCCAACCCCGGATCGCGACGCGACAGCCACTCGACGGTTTCCAGGCAGGGCCGCTGCAGCGCGTTGCTCAGGCGTTGCACCAGGGCGGCGTCGTTGCCTGCGCGGGCCAGCTCCCAGAGCTGACGGCGCTGCTCGGGCTGCTGCAACTGTTCGGTCGGCAGCGAGCGCAGCCAGTGCTGGGCCTGCTGGTTGTGGCCGACGGCGATGGCGCGGTTGGCCATGGCCAGGCGGGCCTGGTTGGCGATGCGCTCGGACGGTGCGCTGGCCAGCAGCTTCTCCAGGCCTTCTTCATCGAGCTGCTGCACGTAGGCATTGGCCAGGCGCTGCCAGTCCTCGGTGCTCAGTTGGCCCTGGTCGGCCAGCGGCTGCAATTGCTCGATGGTTTCGCTCCAGTTGCGCAGTTGCTCGGCGAAGGTAGCGCGGGTCAGGCGCAGCACCATGCCGTCGTCACGGGGCGGCAGGTGGTTGAGCCAGTCCAGGGCTCGACCGGCGCCACCGAACTTGGCCAGGCTCAGGCTGTAGGCCTGCCACAGGCGCACCCGCTGGTTGCCGGCGCTGTCGGCGATCCAGCCTTCCACCTGGCTGGCCGCGGGTGGGTCCTGTTCGATCCAGGTCAGGCGCAGCTCCAGCAGGGCGTCTGCATAGTCGGGGTTGTTGGCGAGCTGCTCGGCGATGGCCTGGGCCTCCTTGTAGCGGCGCTGGTGCGCCAGGGCCTCGGCCAGCAGGGCGCGGGCCTCGTCGTTGTTGGGGACCCGCTCCAGCACGTGGCGGGTCAGCCGTTCGACTTCCTGCCAGTTGTCGCGCTGGGCCTCACGGTAGCCACGCTCCATGAAGGGGTAGCTGCGAAAACGCTGGAAATCGCTCATGGGCGCGGCCAGGGTGGGCAGGGCGGAGGTGCACAGCAACAGGCCGGCCAGGGGGAGGGCGAGACGGGGCTTCATGCCACCTCCCGGGTCAGGTCATAGGCGGCCTGCTGTTCGCTGGCCTGTTCCGCGAGGGCCTGTTCGAGCACCTGTTCGGTGATGATGCCGCGAGCGATCAGGTGTTCGCCCAGGCTCATGCGCTCCGGATCGAAGTCGATCAGCGCCTGGTTGAACAGGGGTACTGGCACCATGCCGCGTACCTGCAGCAAGGCGCCGAGCATGACCTGGTGCACGCTGACCTTCTCCAGCAGCTCGGCGTCGTCCTGGTGCTGCGCCAGGACTGCGAGCATCGCCTGGGTCTGCGCCGTCTGCCAGGGGCTGGGGTAGTGGTGGCGCAGGCCGAGGGTGACCCGGCCCTGGGGTGCCAGGCGGCAGCGCACCGGGCGCTTGAGCTGGCGGCTGATGACCCCCAGGGAAACCTGGCTGACCGGGCTTTCGCTGGCCAGCACCAGGGTGTCGCCATCCTCGTCCACCGGCAGCACGCCATAGTGGGTGGCCAACCGCCGTGGCAGCTTGGCGATCAGCTCAGGGGGGATCTTGAACGGGTTGAGCGGTGCCCAGGGCAGGTCCAGTTGTTCGGCCAGGGTCTCGACCAGTTGCTCGCTGGTCAGCCAACCGCGCAACAGCAGCTCGCGGCCCAGGCGCCGGCGCACCGGGCTGGTGATCGCCTGCTGCAGTTGCTCGTCGGTGATCAGGCCCTTGGCCACCAGGCGCTGGCCCAGGGGGGTACGTGCCGGCGAGGCGAGGGCGGGGAACTCATGGGTGGTCTTGTCCCAGGCGACCCGTCGCGAGTCGCCCATCTCCATGACCTGGCGCAGGGCCCGCAGGTTGGCGAAGAAGTTGACGAAGTTGCTCCACATCATCCGCGGTGCCGACAGCAGGCCTTCGCCGATGCCGTAGTAGCGGGTGACGAACCAGCCGCGCTGGAACAGGCGGTTGACCAGCAGCAGGCCGTTGAGCCAGAGCAGGGTGGAGAGCAGCCGGCTGTCGCCGAGGATCGACATGAAGCGCCAGGACTGCGGTGCGATCACCGTCACCAGCCAGATGGCCAGCAGCACCAGCAGCAACAGGTTGACCAGGAAGCTCAGCAGGTAGGCGAACAGCCCGCGGCGGTCGCGCCAGAGAAAGTAGTTGAGCGCGCCCTTGCGGCTCCAGCCCAGGTTGCTGGTGCCCTGGAACACGATGCCGACGATCCACCGCGACTTCTGCCGGATCGCGTGCTGCCAGTCGCGGGGGAAGTGCTCGCGCACGCAGATCACCTGGGCGAACTCGCGGCTCATGCCCGGGCGCCATGGCTGTTCGAGGGCCAGCGCCGGGTCGGTGATGGAGTAACGGGCGAAGATGCATTTCATGCCCTTTTGCTTGAGGCGAAAGCCGATGTCGTAGTCCTCGGTCAGGCTCTGCACGTCGAAGGCGATGCCGTCGCCGTCCTCGAGCAGGGCACCGATGGCGCGTCGGCTGAAGCAGGTGCCGACGCCGGCGCTAGGCACCTGGCCGGTCAGCGCCTCGCGGACGATGACGTCCTTGCCGTGGTTCTCGGCGAACTCGTCGACATAGTGCCCGGCGGTGAAGCCCTTCCACTCCGGCGCATAGGGGTACACCGGGATCTGGATCATGTCCTTGTTCGGCAGCAGGTAGTTGAACAGCCGCAGCTCCATCGGCGAGATCACGTCCTCGGCGTCGTGCAGGATGAAGCCGGCGAACTCGATGCGGGCGTCCTGCTGGAAGCGCAGGATGGCGTCGATGATGTTGTTCAGGCAGTCGGCCTTGCTGGTGGGGCCGGGGCGTGCGCAGACCACCTTGTGCACATTGGGGTAGTGCAGGCACACGGCGTCGACGTCGGCCTGGGTCTGCGGGTCGTTGGGGTAGGTGCCGACGAAGATCTGGTAGTTCTCGTAGTCGATGGTCGAGGCGGCCAGGCGCGCCATTTCGCCGACCACGCCCACCTCGTTCCAGGCCGGGACCATGATCGCCAGGGGTTTCTCCGCGACCTCGAACAGGCGTTTCTCGTCGGCTTTCTCGAACTTGTCGTAGATGCGAAAGCGCCGGATCAGCTTGCGTCCCCAGTAGCAGATGTCGATGAACAGGTCGTCCAGGCCGAGCAGGAACATCAGCGTGGCCAGGACGATGGCCAGCAGTTTCAGGCCGAACAGCACATAGGTGAGGATGTCGATGAAGACCAGGCTCATGCGTCGTCTCGCCCGCTGTCGCGCTCCACGAACCAGCGGCCCAGGCGTTCGGCGATGCGTTCGCTGGCATGGCCATCGCCGAAGGGCGTGAAGACCCTGGCCATTTGCGCATAGGCCTGGGGGTCGTCGAGCAACTGGCTGGTTTCCCTGACGATGCGCTCGGTCTGGGTGCCGACCAGCTTGACCGTGCCGCCTTCGAGCACCGACGGGCGCTCGGTGACCTTGCGCAGCACCAGCACCGGCTTGCCCAGGGCCGGGGCTTCTTCCTGGATGCCGCCGGAGTCGGTGAGGATCAGGTAGGCGCGGTCCATCAGCCAGACGAAGTGCTGGTAGTCCTGGGGGGCGACCAGGTGGATGTTCGGCTGGTGCGAAAGCACGCCGTAGACGGCCTGTTGCACGTGCGGGTTGAGGTGCACCGGATAGACGAACTGTACGTCCGGGTAGCGCAGGGCGAGCTCGGCCAGGGCCAGGCAGATGCGCTCGAAGCCGGCGCCGAAGTTTTCCCGGCGGTGGCCGGTTATCAGCACCAGGCGCTGGTCGTCGCGCAGCACGGCGAGCGGGGAGTCGCTGGCAGGCTTCCAGGCGGTCTGGGTCAGGTGGTCGCGCATCCACAGCAGGGCGTCGATCACCGTGTTGCCGGTGATCTCCACATGGGTGGCCGGCACGCCTTCGCGCAGCAGGTTGTCGGCGGACTTGCTGGTGGGGGTGAAGTGCAGGTCGGCAAGCACCCCGGTCAGGCGTCGGTTGGCTTCCTCCGGCCAGGGTTGCTGCAGGTTGCCGGTGCGCAGCCCGGCCTCGACGTGGCCGATGGGGATGTGCCGGTGGAACGCAGCCAGGGCGGCGATGAAGCTGGTGGTCGTGTCGCCGTGGACCAGCACGATGTCCGGCTGGATCTGCGCGTAGGTCTGCTCGAGCTTGTCCAGCAGGTCGCGGGCCAGGCCGTTGAGGGTCTGGTTGCGGGTCATCACCTTCAGGTCCTGGTCGACGGAGAGGCCGAAGGCGTCCAGGACCTGCTCGAGCATTTCCCGGTGCTGGCCGGTGGAGCAGATATGCAGGTCGATCTCGGGCCACTCGCGCAGGACACGGGCCAGTGGGGCCATCTTGATCGCTTCGGGGCGGGTACCGAATACCATCATGACGGTGTGGGGCATCGTCTCGTTCCTCCGTCCGATTCCTTGTCCGAAGTTGTACGATTGCGTCTTGCTTTGTAGGTGTTAGATACAAGCAGGCGATGCTGGGGTTGTCCAATCAGGACGTCGAGACGCCGCCAAGGATGTGATGCATGTGCAATGGCATCCACACTCGCGCTTTTACTTGTCGCCCGTAGCTTGTAACGTGTGGCTTTTCTGGAGGAAACGCTACATGCAAGGCAAGGCCCGCAAGATCGTCCAGGCCATTCTCTACGAGGTCATCGCCGTGGCGTGCGTGGCACCGGCGCTGGAGCTTGCGTTCGGGGCCGGCATGGCCCAGTCGACGGTGCTGTCGATCCTGATGTCGGGCATCGCCATGAGCTGGAACATGGCCTTCAACTGGGCCTTCGAGCGCTGGGAGGCGCGCCAGCGCAAGCGCAGCCGTACCCTGTTGCGCCGCTTGCTGCACGCCTTGGGTTTCGAGGGTGGGCTGGTGCTGATCCTGTTGCCGCTGGTGGCCTACTGGCTGGACATCAGCCTGTGGGCGGCGCTGGTCACCAACCTGGCGCTGTTCGTGTTCTTCTTCGTCTATGCGTTCGTCTTCCAGTGGGGGTTCGACAAAGTGTTCGACGTGCCGGTCTCGGCTCAGGAAGCGGCGAAAGGCTGTTGACTTCATGCCGGGCGCCGGGATAAGTTTCCCGACCATGAATACCTTCCCGCAACTTCGCGCCCTCAGCATTATTACCGCCATTATCGGATTGGCGGGCTAGCGCGTACTTGCACCGAACCCGCCCTGGAGGCGGGTTCTTTCTCTCTGACTCCCGGGCACTTGAACAACCCCCAGGAGTCATCGATGACCAACCTCAACGTCAGCCCCCGTACTCCGGCCACGCCCCAGCAACTGCTGTCGGAGCAGGTCCGGCGCATTCTCGCTGCCCCCGTGTACGACCTGGCCATCGAGACGCCCCTGCAACCGGCCCCGGCGCTGTCGGCCACCCTGGGCAACCAGGTGCTGCTCAAGCGCGAGGACCTGCAGCCGACCTTCTCGTTCAAGGTCCGCGGCGCCTACACCCGTCTTTCACGCCTGAGCCCGGCCCAGCGCCAGCGCGGGGTGATCACCGCGTCGGCGGGCAACCACGCCCAGGGCGTGGCCCTGGCGGCGTCGCACCTGGGCATGCGGGCGACCATCGTCATGCCCACCACCACGCCAGAACTGAAGGTCCAGGGCGTGCGCTCGCGCGGTGGCCAGGTGGTGCTGCATGGCGAAAGCTTTCCCCACGCCCTGGCCCATGCCTTGCAGCTGGCCGACAGCGAAGGCGCGACCTTCGTGCCGCCCTACGACGATCCGGACGTGATCGCCGGGCAGGGCACCGTGGCCATGGAGATCCTGCGCCAGCGCCCGGGCGCGCTGGATGCGATCTTCGTGCCGGTCGGCGGCGGTGGGCTGGTGGCGGGCATCGCCGCCTACGTCAAGTACCTGCGCCCCGAGGTCAAGGTGATCGGCGTCGAACCGGAGGACTCCAACTGCCTGCAGGCCGCCCTGGCCGCGGGCGAGCGGGTGATCCTGCCGCAGGTCGGCACGTTCGCCGATGGCGTGGCGGTGGCCCAGGTCGGCGCCCACTGCTTCGAGCTGTGCCGCCACTTCGTCGACGAGGTCATCACGGTCAGCAGCGACGAGCTGTGCGCGGCGATCAAGGACATCTATGACGACACCCGTTCGATCACCGAACCCTCCGGCGCCCTGGCGGTCGCCGGCATCAAGCGTTACGTGGCCCGCGAAGGCGTGCAGGGGCAGACCCTGGTCGCCATCGACTCCGGTGCCAACGTCAACTTCGACCGCCTGCGCCATGTGGCCGAGCGCGCCGAGCTGGGCGAGCAGCGCGAGGCGATCATCGCGGTGACCATCCCCGAGCGCCCAGGCAGCTTTCGCGCTTTCTGCCGTGCCCTGGGCAAGCGCCAGATCACCGAGTTCAACTACCGCTACTACCCGGGCAAGGAAGCGCGGCTGTTCGTTGGCGTGCAGACCCACCCACAACACGACCCGCGCGAGCAGTTGCTGGCCAGCCTACGCGCGCAGGGCTACGAGGTGCTCGACCTGACCGACAACGAGCTGGCCAAGCTGCACGTGCGCCATACCGTCGGCGGCCACGCCGCGCCGGGCGCCGAGGAGCGGGTGCTGCGTTTCGAGTTCCCTGAGCGGCCCGGCGCCTTGCTGGGTTTCCTGGAGCGTTTGGGCAAGCGCTGGAACATCAGCCTGTTCCACTACCGCAACCACGGCGCGGCCGAGGCACGGGTGTTCGCTGCGCTGGAGGTGCCGATGGAAGAGCTGCCGGGGCTGCCCCAGGCGCTGGAGGACATGGGGTATCGGTATTGGGACGAGACCGAGAACCCGGCGTATCGGTTGTTCCTGGGGTAGGGACGTTGCCTGTTCCGGCCTGTCGCGGGGGGCCTGCGATGGTGGCCGTCAGCACAACCTCATCCTTTGGCATGGCCGGCTGCACAGGAGGACGAAACCCGGCAGCCGCAAGCCAGCTCAGCAGGTTCGAATGCCAGCGGCGTGTCGTTGAACAGCACGCTGTTGTCCCCGCTGGAGACTAGCGCGAACGGGCCGCCATGCAGCGCGCATTGGGCCCGGTCTCCCAACACGCATTGTCGACGACCATCGATGAGCACGCCGTTGCCCTCGGTCATCTGGCCACCGCCCGAGTGGGAGTCGCCCTTTCGAATTGCACCTTGTCTGGACATTTTTAGTGCTCCGTAGGGAGGTGTTGCACGGCTTCGTAGAGACCCTCCGGAACAGCCTCGGGGTCGTGCTTTCGAGCGGCCAACAGGAAACGTTCGAGCAGCTCATCTTTTTCGAAGCGCGTTCCTGGCGGGCACGTCAGTGCGGCGTAGGGCGTTTTCATCAACGGGTGATCGATGAACGGGTTGGCTAGCCCCAAAGAGCGACGCAGGTTGAGGATGGCCAGGATTTCGGCGGGGTAGACCGCTTCGAAGGGGGAGCCGAACTCGAAGTTGCCGGAGTCGAGTTCGCGGGAGGTCAGGGCGATGCGTTCGACATGGGTATCGCAGGCGGCGAGTAGAACGGGGAGCAGTTTCTCGGGATCGGGCTCGCGCCAGTGGGCGACCAGTTGGCCCCAGGCGGGGTCGCGGGGTAGGGCATGTTTGTCGAGGTCGAGCGGTTTGCCGAGCCAGTCGCCGATGATGGCCAGGCCGAAGGCGGCGTAGCGCAGGGTGGTGCCGAGGGGTAAGTTGTGACCGTCGCGAACCCCGTAGCCGTTATTCAGCCCTTTGAAAACAGTGCTATGAAAAGGCTCTATAAATTGATGCTGTCCAGTTGCAACGGCACATAGCATGAGATGGGTTATACCATCAAGGGAGTCAGTGTCTGGTTGCTTGGTGTTTTTAAGTAGCTCAATTAGAGTGGCATCGCTAACAATCATTCGGATTGTTCCGGCTATTATGTTTTTCTGGGCTAGTGATGTCATGCCTTTAGGAGCCTGTAAAAGACCTTTCTTGATTTCAATAAGTCCCAGCCTGAATAAGTCATCACAAGCCAGTCCCAAGTCGGAGGTGCCTGCAATATAGTTGTCAAGTCTAATGGGCTGGTAAAGGTGTTTGTCAGTAGCCCAGCCATCTAAAGATCGTAGGCTGCGTTGCAAGCGGTTTCTTATCATGGCTAGTTCCAGAGATTTATCTGTATGCCGTTGGCTGGGGTGGTTAGCCTGCTGGGGTTCCCCTTTGTGTCGAAAAAACTGTGCGTGGACGTGTTGGGATTTTTCCGATCTTGTGGACGCTGCAATAGTCTGTACTTTTTCCAAAAAATCGGGATCGTAGTCTTGCAGCTTGTCTAACTGCCATGCGCCTTTATCTTTTTTGATCAGCTCCTGAATTCGTTGCAAATTTTCAGCACCTCCGACCGCTTGGGTCTTCAGAAACCCAGATGTCTTGCTCTTACCCAGCGTCGTGTTCACCTCGCCGAGTTCGTTTGCAGCACGGCTTCATAGAGACCCTCCGGAACAGCCTCGGGGTCGTGCTTTCGAGCGGCCAACAGGAAACGTTCGAGCAGCTCATCTTTTTCGAAGCGCGTTCCTGGCGGGCACGTCAGTGCGGCGTAGGGCGTTTTCATCAACGGGTGATCGATGAAAGGGTTGGTCAGCCCCAAGGAGCGGCGCAGGTTGAGGATGGCCAGGATTTCGGCGGGGTAGACCGCTTCGAAGGGGGAGCCGAATTCGAAGTTGCCGGAGTCGAGTTCGCGGGAGGTCAGGGCGATGCGCTCGACATGGGTATCGCAGGCGGCGAGTAGAACGGGGAGCAGTTTCTCGGGATCGGGCTCGCGCCAGTGGGCGACCAGTTGGCCCCAGGCGGGGTCGCGGGGTAGGGCATGTTTGTCGAGGTCGAGCGGTTTGTCGAGCCAGTCGCCGATGATGGTCAGGCCGAAGGCGGCGTAGCGCAGGGTGGTGCCAATGGGTAAATCATGTCCATCGCGAACCCCGTAGCCGCTCTCAAGGCCTGCGAAAACAACCCGGTGGAAGGGCTCGATCAGACAGAATTGGCCTGTGGCCAATGCACACAACATAATCTCAGTAATACCATCTAGATTGTCGACGCCGACTCTTTTAGTACTTTTTAAGTCCTGAATTGTAATGCTATCGGACAACAACATTTTTAAAGATCCAGACGCTAATAGTCTCTTATGTGCTGAATGATTTTCTTGCAAGGTGAGTTGTAGGCTTTTCCCTATTTCGTTCATTCCAGTTCTGAAGATTTCATCACATGCAATCGCAATCGTACCGCCGGAGTCGATGTAGTTTTCTATTCTTTCTGGGTGGAGAGGGAGCGCATCGTTCGCCCAGTCATCGACTTCTTTTAGGCTGATTGCCAAACGGTTTTTCTTCTTGGTCTTCATGTTAATCCCACCTGTTTATCTGAATGCCTGTGCTGCTGCCGGCTAACGTGTTCATTCGACCGGTCGAGTCAAAGAAAACTTGTGCATGGAGATAGGTTGCTCTGTTCGCTCTCAGGGCATCGCTAATGGTTTCTGGGCGAGTCTCGAAATCTGGATGAATTTCTTTTAGTTTTTTGTGCTCCAGTCTTTCTGGCTGCGATTAATAAGGTTCTGTATGCGCAGCAGATTTTCGGCTCCCCCATCTTTCTGCGTAGTTAGAAAAGTTGGTGTTTTACTAGCGTCGTCTTCACCTCGATCACCAGCAACGTTCCTTCTTCAACCCGCATCTCTTCTACCGGCGCCATTCCCTTCAAACCATCGGGCACGGGCAGTGCGCCGTTGCGCACACCCTGGCGCAGCGTTTCTAGACCGGCCATGCTCAGCTTGCCGAGTTTGTTTGCAGCACGGCTTCATAGAGACCCTCTGGAACAGCCTCGGGGTCGTATTTTCGAGCGGCCAACAGGAAACGTTCGAGCAGCTCATCTTTTTCGAAGCGCGTTCCTGGCGGGCAGGTCAGTGCGGCGTAGGGCGTTTTCATCAACGGGTGATCGATGAAAGGGTTGGTCAGCCCCAAGGAGCGGCGCAGGTTGAGGATGGCCAGGATTTCGGCGGGGTAGACCGCTTCGAAGGGGGAGCCGAATTCGAAGTTGCCGGAGTCGAGTTCGCGGGAGGTCAGGGCGATGCGCTCGACATGGGTATCGCAGGCGGAGAGTAGAACGGGGAGCAGTTTCTCGGGATCGGGCTCGCGCCAGTGGGCGACCAGTTGGCCCCAGGCGGGGTCGCGGGGTAGGGCATGTTTGTCGAGGTCGAGCGGTTTGCCGAGCCAGTCGCCGATGATGGTCAGGCCGAAGGCGGCGTAGCGCAGGGTGGTGCCAATGGGCAAGTCATGTCCGTCACTAACACCATAACCGTTTTCAAGTCCTGCAAAAACAGCTCTATGGAGGGGTTCTATCAAATTGAATTGGCCGGTGGATAATGCAGTCAGAATTACATGAGTAATTCCATCTAGGTCATCAAGGCCGAGTCTGTTGGTTTCTTTTAGGTCATGTATTATGATGGCGTTCGCTAACAATATTTTTCGTATGGCGGAAGCTAGAGTTTCAGTAGGTTCTGAACCTGGAGCCTGAGTCGCCATCAGAAGACTTTTTCCAATGTCGTTCATGCCTATTCTGAATATTTCATCGCAGGCAATTGCAATAATCTCTTTCCCATCTATGTAGTCGAGTATTCTATAGGTTTGCAGTGGTAAATCGCTAGCTGCCCACTCTGGAGTGTCTTTGAGGCTTTTTTTTAAGCGGTCTATTGGTTTCATGTTAGTCCCATTTATTTATCTGGATGCCGGTGGCGTTTCCTGCAATTTTGTTTAGTTGGCCGTTTGGGCTGAAGAAGATTTGTGCGTGAAGGTATGCAATCTTTCCAGTTCTCATGGCGTCGCGAAGACCCTGTGTTCTGGATTCGATATCTGGCTGATTTGCTTTTAGTTTTTCGAGGTCCCAGCCTCTTTTCTTTTTGGTGATAAGCGTATCTACTCGTCGGATATTCTTCGCTCCGCCAACCTGTTGAGTTTTGAGAAGGCTTGGCGTTTTACTCTTCCCCAGCGTCGTTTTCACCTCGATCACCAACAACGTTCCTTCTTCAAAGCGCATCTCTTCCACCGGCGCTGTTCCCTTCAAACCATCGATGTGATGACGCATAGCCTGGGTAGTCGGATTCCTCACCTTCATCGACGGTGGTGGCGGCACATACACCAACATGTCGATCCCATGGTCGCTCTTGTTCTTCAGCCCGAAACGGCTGGGAATGGCAGGGTCGGTGCTGTAGCCGAGGATGTTCTGCGGCCTGACGTTCCAGTGCTTGACCA
>NZ_JBCGFQ010000058.1:0-32093 GCF_040984075.1 Pseudomonas sp. I2 | reverse complement strand
CCCGGTGATGCGCGTCGCCGTCAACGAAACCGCGGCCCCGGTGTCCTACTTCGACGGCAGCGGCCATTTCCGTGGGATCGCCGCCGACCTGCTGGAGTTGATCCGCCTGCGCACCGGGCTGCGCTTCGAGGTCCAGCGGGCCAGCGGCATCCGTGACATGATCGCCCGCCTCAAGGACGGCCGGGCGGACGTGATCGCGGCCATTTCCAGCGACGAGAAACACGACGGCGCCTTGCGGATCAGCCGTCCCTACCTGGAAAGCAACTACGTGCTGGTGACCCGTGCCGGCCCTGGACAAGCCTCCTCCCTCGAGCAATTGCAGGGCAAGCGGGTCGCCATCACCCGCGATAGCCTCATGGCCGAACTGCTCGCGACGCAGCACCCTCAGGTCAGGCGGATCGAGACCGAAAGCCCGTTCTTTTCCATGGCGCTGCTCGGCAGCGGCGCGGTGGATGCGGCGATCGCCACCTTGATCGACGCCAATCATGCGCTGGCCGGCAATCCCGACCTGGTCATCCGCCGCACGATCGGCAACGAGCCAGCCACCTTCACGATGGCCAGCACCGGCCAGGCCCAGGCGCTCGCCTCGATCCTCGACAAGGCCCTGCTGAGCATCTCGCCGGAAGAACTGGGTGTGATCAACAGCCGCTGGCGTGGCTATGGCGTGCAGGACGATGCCCATTGGCGGGAGTTTCGCCGCCTGGCCGTGCGGGTGTTGCTGGGCTTCGGCCTGCTGCTGTTGCTGGCGCTGGTCTGGAACGCCCGCCTGCGCCGGCAGATCCGGCATCGCCAGCGCGCCGAACGGGCGCTGAGCGACCAGTTGGAGTTCATGCGCGCACTGCTCAACGGCACTCCCCACCCGATGTACGTACGCGATCGCGAGGGGCGCCTGCAAAGCTGCAACGACAGCTACCTGGAGGCCGTCCAGGCGCAGCCCGCGGAGGTCATCGGCAAGCGCCTGGCAGACAGCCTGTGCAGCGACCCTGAACATACCCGGCAGATCGAGGCCGACTACCAGCAGGTCATGGAGGCCGGCACGCCACTGATCCTGGATCGTCCTCTGCAAATGAAAGGACGGGAGCTGACCATCTACCACTGGATCCTGCCCTACCGCGACTCGCTGGGCGAGGTGCAGGGGATCATCGGCGGCTGGATCGATATCAGCGACCGGCGCAAGCTGGTCCAGGCCCTGCGCCAGGCCAAGCAGCAAGCCGACGATGCCAATCGCGCCAAGAGTACCTTCCTGGCCACCATCAGCCATGAGATCCGTACACCGATGAACGCCATCATCGGCATGCTCGAGCTGGCCGTCAGGCGGGCGGACCAGGGGCAGTTGGACCGACCGGCACTGGAGGTCGCCTACCATTCGGCCAAGGACCTGCTGGGCCTGATCGGCGACATCCTCGACATCGTCAGGATCGAGTCCGGCCACCTGTCCCTGTCCGTGGAACCGGTCGACCTGGGTGCACTGGTCGAGTCGGTGGGCCGGGTCTTCGATGGCCTGGCGCGGCAGAAAGGGCTGTCCCTGGAAGTGGTCATCGCAGCGAACGCACGCTGCCATGCGTTGCTCGATCCGCTGCGCTTCAAGCAGGTGCTGTCCAACCTGGTCAGCAACGCCATCAAGTTCACCGAACACGGCCAGGTGCGCATCAGCATGGCCCTGCACGACGAAAACCCGGCAGCCGGCCTGACCCTTGACCTGGAGGTGCGCGACAGTGGCATCGGCATCCGTGAAGACGAACTGCGTCAGCTGTTCAACCCATTCGTCCAGGCCAACCCCCACAGCGAGGGCGCACGTGCCGGCACCGGCCTGGGCCTGGCCATCAGCCGCAACCTGTGCCAGATGATGGGCGGCGACCTGACGCTCGAGAGCCTGCAAGGGGTCGGCACCCGCGTCCGCCTGCAGATGCCCCTGCAGCGCGTCGCGGCGCCCTCGTCCGCCCCCCCTGACGTCGCGGACGTGGACACACCGGATACCCGGCTGAACGTGCTGGTGATCGACGACCACCCGGCCAACCAGTTGCTGATGGCGCAGCAACTGGGGTTCCTCGGGCTGCGCCATGCCAGCGCCGGCGATGGCCGCGAAGGCCTGGAGAAATGGCGCGAGGGCGGTTTCGATGTGCTGATCCTCGATTGCAACATGCCGCACATGAGCGGCTACCAGGTCGCCGAGGCGGTACGCGCCGAGGAAGGCGCGCAAGGCCGGCCGCGCTGCGTCATCCTCGGCTATACCGCCAACGCCCAGCCCGAGATCCGCCAGAAATGCCTGGACGCCGGCATGGACGACTGCCTGCTCAAGCCCATCGGCCTGCGCACCCTGAAGCAGCGCCTGGCCAGCGTAACGCCCTGCGCGCCATCCCCACGCAAGCGCAAGCGTTTCACGCTCGACGGGCTGGCGACCATCGTCGGCGACAACCAGGAAGATCGCCAGCGCCTGCTGGCCACCCTGCTGCAAAGCCTGCAGCAGGACCTGGCCATCTTGATGGCCATCGATCCACACGAAGATGCCCAGGCGATCGCCGGCCAGGCGCACAAGATCCTCAGCGCGGCACGGATGCTGGAAGCCAGGGAGTTGATGGCGGCCTGCGAGGCCCTTGAACAGGAAGATTTACCGCTGATGCAGCTCAAGCTGCGACGGCAGGCACTGGCGCGGCACATGCGCCGCGTCGAGGAAGCGCTGGCCCGGTACCTGCACGGCCCGGTCGGCGCTCGGTGAAGCGGCACGCCGACGGCGGCCGCTTCGGCAGGATCAATCGGCCTTGGCGTTGATCGGCTTGTCCGGATACCAGGCGTCCAGCAGCGGGCTGACTTCGATCTTGGTCAGTTCGCCACGGCCCTTGAGCCAGGCTTCGACGGTAGCGCGCTGCTCTTCGCTGACCGAACCACGCTTGGCCAGGCAGACCAGGCCGAAGTCATCGCCGCCGACGTAGTCCAGGCCGTTGGCATCCATGGCCTCTGCGAGGAAGGCGTCGAGGAAGGCATCGATGGCTTCTTCGGACAGGTCTTCCTTGAATTCCAGGTTCAGTTCGAAACCCAGCTCCTGGAACTCATCCACGCACAGCTTCTTGCGCAGACGACGGGAACGGTTGGTAGCCATGAAACAATCCTCTTGAGTAATAACGCGCGGCACTTTACCAGTTTCCGTGGCGATGCGGCGCTTTTCCGTCGGACATGGCCCATGGGCGGTACGCTTGGGGCATAATGCGCACTATATTTCGTCTGGGGGCCATCATCTCGTACAGCCCCGTTGTCCTTTCCCTCGTACGCAGGGTTCCAGTACCTATGATCAAAACGCTCCGCCCACTGCTCCTCGCCGGCCTGCTCCTGCCACTGGCCATGCCCAGCCAGGCCGCCCCCGTCAACACCACCCTGTCGCCCAAGGTGCAGCAGGCGCTGAAGAACAACAAGCTGCAGAATTCTGCCCTGTCCCTGGTGATGCTGCCCCTCGATGGGCCAGGCACACCGACGATCTACAACGCCGACGTGTCGGTGAACCCGGCGTCGACTATGAAGCTGGTCACCACCTACGCCGCCCTGGAACTGCTCGGCCCGACCTTCCAGTGGAAGACCGAGTTCTATACCGATGGCACCCTGAGCAACGGCGTGCTCAACGGCAATCTGTACCTCAAGGGCGGCGGCGATCCGAAGCTGAACATGGAGAAGCTCTGGCTGCTGATGCGCGACCTGCGGGCCAACGGGGTACGCACCGTCAGCGGTGACCTGGTGCTCGATCGCAGCCACTTCGTCCAGCCCAACCTGCCCCAGTTCGACGATGACGGCGGCGACATGAACAAGCCGTTCCTGGTCAGGCCCGACTCGCTGCTGGTCAACCTCAAGGCCCTGCGCTTCGTCGCCCGTAACGACGGCGGCAAGGTGACGGTATCGGTCGAACCACCAATCGCCAACATCCGCATCGACAACCAGGTCAAGGCCCTAACGTCCCGGCAGTGCACCGGTGAGGTGCGCTACAACCCGACGGTGCAGGCCAATGGTGTCAGCGTCGTGGTCAGCGGCCAGTTGGGCGATGGCTGCAACTCCCAGACCTACCTGGCGCTGCTCGACCATCCGACCTATGCCGCCGGCGCCGTGCGGGCGATCTGGAGCGAGCTGGGCGGTACCATCCAGGGCCGCGACCGCGTCGAGAACGTGCCCAAGAGCGCACGCCTGCTGGCCCGCGCGTTCTCGCCAGACCTGGTGGAAGTGATCCGCGACATCAACAAGTACAGCAACAACACCATGGCCCAGCAGTTGTTCCTCAGCCTGGGCGCGCAGTTCCGTACCGACGTCGACGGCGACGACGCCCGTGCCGCCCAGCGCGTGGTGCGCCAGTGGCTGGCGCGCAAGGGCATCACCGCGCCACACCTGGTGATGGAGAACGGATCCGGGCTGTCTCGCGCCGAGCGGGTCAGCACGCGGGAGATGGCGGCGCTGCTCAAGGCGGCGTGGAAGAGCCCTTATTCGGCCGAGTTCATCAGTTCCATGCCCTTGGTAGGCATGGACGGCACCATGCGCAAGCGGCTCAAGCGCACCGCCCTGACCGGCGAGGGCCACATCAAGACCGGGACGCTCAATACCGTGCGGGCGATTGCCGGGTACACTCGGGACAGCAACGGCCATACCTGGGCAGTGGCGGCAATCCTCAACGATCCCCGGCCCTGGGGGGCTTCGCAGGTGCTTGACCAGGTCTTGTTGGACCTTTATCGGCAACCGAAGCTGATCGAGCGTACGGCGGCTACAGGGCCCTGATGGGCTTGGGGCCGCAAAGCGGCCCCCAAAATGGCGTACTTGCCTACACATAATGCCGAAATCCCGCCCTGCCAAACCTCAGGACAACTCCGCCTCGACCCGATCCCGCCCCGCCTGTTTCGCCGCATACACCCCGGCATCGGCCCGCAGCAACAGCGCATCGGCGCCCTCTCCCGGCCGCCAGCCCGCCACCCCGAAGCTCGCCGTCACCCTGCCCACGCCCTCCACCGCCACACTGCGAACCCCCTGCCACAACTCCAGCGCCAGCGAGCGCGCCTGCTCGGCATTGCTCCCCGGGCACAGCACCATGAACTCCTCTCCCCCCAGCCGACAGAACACATCGGTACGCCGCAGCCTGTGCCCGATACGCTGGCACAGGCTGCGCAACACATGGTCGCCCACCGCATGCCCGTACTGGTCGTTGATCCGCTTGAAATGATCGATATCGAGCATGATCACCGCCAGGTCCAGGCCATCCCGCTGGGCCCGTTCCAGCTCGCTCTTGAGCCGCTCCTGAAAGTAGCGGCGGTTGTGGATACCGGTCAGCGCATCGGTGACCGAAAGAGTCCTGAGCTCTTCCTCGACCCGCTTGAGATCGGAAATGTCGGTCAGGTAGCCATGCCACAAGGTACAGCCATCCTCGCCCTCCTCCGGCGTCGCCTCGCCACGGACCCAACGCAGGCCCGCCCGGGGCAGGACCACCCGGTATTCCTCGCGCCACGGCGTGAGATGCTCGGCCGAATAGCGCACTGACCTGCGCACCCGGTCCAGGTCGTCAGGGTGGATGCGCTCGAACACCACCGTGGCATCCTGGCGCAGCAGCTGCAGGTCGACCTCATAGATGTCGTACAAGCCTTTGCTGGCATAGGGGAAACAGGAACGCCCATCAGCGTCCAGGCGGTACTGGTAGATGCCACCGGGGACTTCGGCGCTGAGCTTTTCCAGCAGGCGATCACGCACGGCCAACGCTTCGAGGACACGCCGGCGCTCGGTGACGTCGATGCAGATCGCCAGGTAGCCGACCCACAGGCCTTGCTCGTCGAGCACCGCGGTGACCAGCATGTTGCCCAACAGGTGGCTGCCATCCTTGCGCACCAGGGTCCACTCCCCCGGTTCGCCACCGCCCTCCTGC
This sequence comes from Pseudomonas sp. I2, assembly GCF_040984075.1. Classification (NCBI taxonomy): domain Bacteria; kingdom Pseudomonadati; phylum Pseudomonadota; class Gammaproteobacteria; order Pseudomonadales; family Pseudomonadaceae; genus Pseudomonas; species Pseudomonas sp. I2. Next base: position 26,215 of record NZ_JBCGFQ010000058.1, on the reverse strand, counting down.
ACCGTCTCGGCGAACATCGCCTGGCCACCGCAGATCTCGCGCCCGTAGCGCAGGCTCAAGGCGTGGGCACGCTGATGCAATTCCTCGGGCTGGACCAGGTCCTCCAGCGTCAAGTGGCCGATCGCCTCGCGGGCCGTGTAGCCGAACATCCGCTCGGCGCCGGCATTGAAGGTGCTGACCAAGCCCTTGAGGCTGGTGGCGATGATCGCCACCTGGGTCGCGGCATCCAGCACGCTGCGCAACTGGTTGTGGGTCTCGCGCAGGGACTGCTCGCTGACCCGCAGCTCGGCGGTACGCTGCTCGACCAGGTGCAAGGCCCGCTGCCGTTGGCTGAACAGGCTGTAGAGCAAGGCGCTGAGCAATACGCTCAGCAAGCCGCCCAGCAGGCTGACCGCCAGGACCACGGAGGCGCGATTGGCCCGGAGAAAGACCAGGCTGGGACGAATGTCGAGCTGGTAATGATGGTCGGCCAGGTGCAACAGGTGCCGGCTGGCCAATCGCACCCGGGCGACCGGGCTCTGCGAGTCGAACAGCACTTCGTCGCCACTCGGCCCGGAGGTATCGAGGATACGCACCACCAGGTTGTCCTCGGCCGCTGGCGGCAGGCCCTCGGCGATCAACTGATGCAGGCTCAGCAGCGCCATCACGTAGCCGGCGGGTGGGCCGCCGAGGGCGTTCTCGGTGAACACCGGCGCCACCATCAGCAAGCCTCGGCCAGCCCCCGCTTCGGCATTGATCACATCCAGCGGCGCGGACACCGCCATGCTACCCGGCGAAACGGCCCGGGCCAGGGTCGCCTCGCGCTGGGGCTGGCCACGCAGGTCCAGGCCCGCGGGCAGGCCCAGCACGTCAGAAGACTGGGTGTAGAGCACCGGATAATGAGGGTCGCGGGGCGCTGCCGGGCGCCAACCGCCCTGCCCGTCCTGGTCGCGGATGCGGTAGTCCTGGCCGAGCCAGGCGCTGGCCCGTCGCTCGAAGTCATCGCGCTGCCCGGCCTCGACCCGCGGCGCCCAGGCGTAGGCCTGGGTCCGGTGCTGCAGCGGGCGGGCATAGCCGTCGAATTCCCGGGGGGTGATTTCGTTGGAGTAGGTGAAGAAGCGCCGCAAGCCATCCAGCCGTTGCTCCTGGTCGTCGAAGCGTTCGGCGATACGGCTGTAGCGCTCATTGGCCAGCAGGTCGAAGCGTTGGCGCAACTGCTGCTTGTAGAGGCTCTGCGCGGCGATGGCCAGCGCGGCCGTGAGCAGGCCGCCCGCGACCAGGGCCGCCAAGGCCACGGCCCAGGCGGACAGCGCTTCGCTGAACAGGCCGAGCACCTTCGCACGCACGCCACACTTCGACATAGAGCATTCTCATCACGTCAGCGTCCTGCGAATTGTCCAGCCCTATGCTGATTTATAGCCATTGGCCATCAGCCCCGCAACGTACCTCGTCGACTCACCGCGCTTGCAGGCGCCAGGCCCTGTGGATCCGGTTGTTGCGCGCGAAATCCGGGTCCAGGGTCTGGGCACTGATCTCCTCCACCGCGTAACGCTCGACCAGGCTCGCGTCGAGCTGGAACTTGCGGAAGTTGTTGGAGAAGTACAGCACACCGCCCGGCGCCAGGCGGGCCATGGCCAGGTCGAGCAGTTGCACGTGATCGCGCTGCACGTCGAACACACCTTCCATGCGCTTGGAGTTGGAGAAGGTCGGCGGGTCGATGAAGATCAGGTCGTAGCTGTCCTGGTTGTCTTCCAGCCAGGCCATCACATCGCCCTGCTCCAGGCGGTGACGCTCGGAGAAGCCGTTGAGCGACAGGTTGCGCCGCGCCCAGTCGAGGTAGGTCTTGGACAAGTCGACGCTGGTGGTGCTGCGCGCGCCGCCCTTGGCCGCATGGACCGTGGCCGTGGCGGTGTAGCAGAACAGGTTGAGGAAGCGCTTGCCGGCCGCCTCGCGCTGGATGCGCAGGCGCATCGGCCGATGGTCGAGGAACAGGCCGGTGTCCAGGTAGTCGGTGAGGTTGACCAGCAGCTTGACGCCGCCCTCGTTCACGGTCTGGAAGCGGCCTTCGCTGCCCTGGCGCTCGTACTGGCGCGTGCCACTCTGGCGCTCACGGCGCTTGAGCACCACGCGCTGCGGGTCGATGCCCAACGCCTGGGGGATCGCCGCCAGGGCGTCGAGCAGGCGAGCCTGGGCCTTGTCCGGGTCGACCGAGCGCGGCGCGGCGTACTCCTGGACATGCACCCAATCCTGGTAGAGGTCGACCGCCAGGGCATATTCCGGCATGTCGGCATCGTACAGGCGGTAGCAGTCGACCTGCTCGCGCCGGGCCCACTTGCCCAGCTGGCGCAGGTTCTTCTGCAAACGGTTGGCGAACATCTGCGCCCCCTCGGACAGACGCGCCGGCTCACTGGCCACGCTCGCAGGCCGCCCCGGCTCGCCAGCCTCGGCATCGGCCTGGCGACGCTCGCCGGTGACGAACTGGTCGGGCTGCACCTTGAACAGCAGCAGCTTGCAGGGCAGCGCGCCGTTCCAGAAGGCGTATTGCTTGTGGCTGCGGATGCCCATGCGCTTGCCCAGCTCCGGAGCGCCGGTGAACACCGCCGCCTCCCAGCCCAGGCACGCCTGGCGCAGGCGTTCGCCGAGGTTCTGGTAGAGGTACAGCAGGCTGGCCTCGTCGCCCAGGCGCTCACCGTAGGGCGGGTTGCTGATCACCAGGCCTTTCTGGTTCTGGTCCGGGCGCGGCTCGAAGCTGCCGACCTCACCCTGGTAGATCTTCACCCAATCCCCCAGCCCGGCGCGCTCGACGTTGTTGCGCCCTGGCTGGATCAGCCGTGGGTCGGCCTCATAGCCGCGAATCCACAGCGCTGGCCTGGCCAACCCGGCCTGGGCACGGGCCTGGGCCTCGTCGTGCAGTTTGCGCCACAGCGCCGGCACATGGCCGAGCCAGGCGCTGAAGCCCCAGCGCTCACGCTTGAGGTTCGGGGCGATATCGGCGGCCATCATCGCCGCCTCGACCAGGAAAGTACCGACACCGCACATGGGGTCGGCCAGGGCGCCGCCCTGGGCGGCGATACGCGGCCAACCGGCACGGATCAGCACCGCCGCCGCCAGGTTTTCCTTCAACGGCGCAGCGCCCTGCTGCAGGCGATAGCCACGCTGGTGCAGGCTGTGCCCGGACAGGTCGAGAGAGAGGATCGCCTCGCCACGCTCCAGGCGCAGGTGCACGCGCAGGTCCGGGTCGATCTTGTCCACCGACGGGCGCTGCCCCTCACGGTTGCGCAGCTTGTCGACGATGGCGTCCTTGACCTTGAGGGCGCCGAAGTGGCTGTTGTCGATGCCCGAGCCATGGCCACTGAACTCCACCGCCAGGGTGCCGTCGGCGGCCAGGTGGTCCTGCCAGTCGACCCCGTGCACGCCCTGGTAGAGTTCGTCGGCGTTCTTCATGGCGAAACGCTTGAGTACCAGCAGCACACGGTTGGCCAGGCGCGACCAGAGGCACAGGCGGTAGGCGGTTTCCATGTCGGCCAGGCCACGGATGGCCGAGGTGTGCTCGCGCACATCGTCCAGGCCCAGGCCGCGGGCCTCCTCGGCGAGCAGGCCTTCCAGGCCCTTGGGGCAGGTGAGATAGAGTTCGAAACGGTCCGACATGAGCAATCCAGAGCCTTGGGCTGAGTGAGTGACAGGGCGACGCATCGCCCCGCCGATGTTTGCCCGAACGCCCTTCCAGCAGGCGTCCGAGTGGCCTTGCCCGTCTTCGGGAAGCGCCAGGCCGCCTGATCGACATACCCTCCGCCCGTGGCGAAAGCAGGTTAGATCGTCAGGCAGTACGAAAATTTCCGGCGGCGAAGCAGCCGATGTGACCCTTCGTCGCATTACCTATTATTACCGTCATCCTCCAGCAGCACTGGCCAAATGACGCCAAGGGGCATTAAACCCTGATCATAGCGGGCTCAACGGCAAATAAAGTTGAGTCGCATTTATTTACTTATCCTCTGACCCTCGGAAAGGTTACGTCCTTATGACAAATCGATCATTCACAGTGTGACGCGCTTTGGTTAGAACTCCTCTTAGGCCGTCTCGCAACGGGACGGCACTTCTGCTCGCCACGCCGGCAGCGAGCGCATACCGGCAGAAAGATTCTGCCCGGCCTCGGAGAGGCCGACGGGACATTACAGTCAACAAGTGAGGGCAACACCCTATGAGAAGACTTAAGCGTGATCCGTTGGAAAGAGCATATTCACGTGGCTACCAGTATGGGGTCACCGGCAAATCCCGCGAGCTTTGCCCCTTCAACCTGCCATCCGTTCGCCAAGCCTGGATCAATGGCTGGCGTGAAGGACGGGGCGACAACTGGGACGGTCTGACCGGCACCGCTGGTATCCAGAGACTCAACGAAAATCACGCCGTTGGCTGAGCGAGGACACTGAATTCGAGTCACCATGCACGCCCTATCCGGGCGGCGGGCTGAGGCCCAGGGGCCCCTTCGAGGGGCCCTTTTTTATGCCCGCCGCTTTACTGGCGCGGCATCGCCGCAATGGCATCGACCGCTTCGCGGATCAATGCCGGCCCCTTGTAGATGAACCCCGAGTAGATCTGCACCAGGCTGGCGCCTGCGGCGATCTTCTGCGCCGCATGCCGGCCTTCGGTGATCCCTCCAGCGGCGATGATCGGCAGCTTGCCGCCCAGCTCGCCCGACAGCACCTTGACCGTATGGGTACTCTTCTCCAGCACCGGCGCACCGGACAGGCCACCCGCCTCGTCGCCGAACGGCAGGCCCTCGACACCCTCGCGGCCCAGGGTGGTGTTGGTGGCGATCACCGCATCCATGCCCGACTCCAGCAAGGCCGAGGCGACCAAGGCGGTTTCCTCGTCGGTCATGTCCGGGGCGATCTTGATCGCCAGCGGCACACGCTTGCCGTGCTCGAGCGCCAGTTGCTCGCGCCGCGCCGCCAGGGCATCGAGCAGTTGCTTGAGCGAATCGCCGAACTGCAGGGTGCGCAGGCCCGGCGTGTTGGGCGAGCTGACATTGACGGTGATGTAGCTGGCCGCGCCGTAGACCTTCTCCAGGCAGATCAGGTAGTCATCCACCGCACGCTCGACCGGGGTATCGAAGTTCTTGCCGATGTTGATGCCCAGCACACCGTCGTAGCGTGCGGCCCGTACCCGTGCCAGGAGGTGGTCGACGCCCAGGTTGTTGAAGCCCATGCGGTTGATGATCGCCGTCGCTTCCGGCAGGCGGAACAGCCGCGGCCGAGGGTTGCCCGGCTGTGCGCGCGGCGTCACGGTACCGATCTCGACGAAACCGAACCCCAGCTGGGCGAAACCGTCGATGGCCGCGCCGTTCTTGTCCAGGCCCGCGGCCAGGCCCACCGGGTTGGCGAAGTTCAAGCCCATGACCGTCACCGGCAAAGCCGCCGGCTGCTTGCACAGCAGGCCATTGAGGCCGAGGCGGCCACCGGCGCCGATCAGGTCCAGGGACAGGTCGTGGGAGGTTTCCGGGGAAAGCTTGAACAGCAGCTGGCGGGCCAGGGTATACATGGGCGGGCAAGACTCGCGGTGAGTGAGGGGATGGATTATAGCCAGCACGTCGCCCGGGCGACAGGGCCCTGGCACATGGGTTGCTTCGTCAGGCACAACGACAGCCTATCGAGCAACGGCGAGAACTCCGTGAATACACACTTTCCAAGCATGCCCCTGGCCTGGGTCAACGGCAGCGACGCGCCGGAAAAGACCAGCCTGGACATCGGCTTCATGGCCCTGACCGATTGCGCATCGGTGGTGGTGGCCGCCACCCAGGGCTTCGCCCAGTTCCACGGCCTGACCCTCAACCTCAAGCGCCAGGGGTCCTGGGCCGGCCTGCGCGACAAGCTGGTCAGCGGCGAACTCGACGCCGCCCACTGCCTGTACGGCCTGGTCTATGCCGTGCACCTGGGCATCGGCGGCGTACCGGCCCGCGACATGGCCGTGCTCATGGGCCTGAACCAGAACGCCCAGGCCATCAACCTGTCCCCGGCCCTGCAACGCCGGGGCGTGACCAGCCCTGAAGCACTGGCGCGCCTGGTGCACCAGCATGGCGCGCGCCTGACCTTCGCCCAGACCTTCCCCACCGGCACCCATGCCATGTGGCTGTACTACTGGCTGGCCAGCCAGAGCATCCACCCGCTGCGCGACGTGCACAGCGTGGTGGTGCCGCCGGCGCAGATGGCCGCGCATGTCCAGGCCGGGCGCATCGATGGGTTCTGCGTCGGCGAGCCGTGGTCCGCCGACGCCGTGGCCAAGGGCCAGGGCTTCACCCTGGCCACCAGCCAGTCGATCTGGCCGGACCATCCGGAAAAGGTGCTCGGTTGCGCCCGCGCCTTCGTCGAGCAGTACCCCAACAGCGCCCGCGCCCTGGTCAAGGCCATCCTCGCCGCCAGCCGCTTCATCGAACAAAGCCAGGAAAACCGCCGAGGCACTGCCCAACTGCTCAGCGGCAAGGCATACCTGGACACCTCGCTGTCGAGCATCGAGGCGCGGCTGCTCGGCGACTACCAGGACGGCCTGGGCAACCAGTGGCACGACCGCCACGCCCTGCGGCTGTTCGACCAGGGCCGCGCCAACCTGCCCTACCTGTCCGACGGCATGTGGTTCATGACCCAGTTCCGCCGCTGGGGCCTGCTGCACGACGACCCCGACTACCTCGGCGTGGCCCGCCAGGTCCAGCAACTGGCGCTGTACCGTGAGGCGGCCACGGCGCTCGGCGTGCCGTGCGACGACTCGCCCATGCGCAGCAGCCTGCTGCTCGATGGCATCCACTGGGACGGCAGCGATCCCCACGGCTATGCCCGTGGTTTCCGCCTGCATGCCCTGGACGAGGCGCACGACGTGCGCGCCGGTCTGTGAGGGGGACGAACATGCTGCGCATCCTGCTGATCGACGACACGGAAAAGAAAGTCGGCCGCCTCAAGGCCGCGCTGATCGAAGCCGGCTTCGAGGTGATCGAAGCCACGGGCCTGACCATCGACCTGCCCACCTGCGTCGAAACGGTGCATCCGGACGTGGTGTTGATCGATACCGAGTCACCGGGCCGGGACGTGATGGAACAGGTGGTGCTGGTCAGCCGCGACCGCCCCCGGCCCATCGTGCTCTTTACCGACGAACATGACCCAGGGGTGATGCGCCAGGCCATCCAGGCCGGCGTCAGTGCCTACATCGTCGAAGGCATCCAGGCGGTGCGCCTGCAGCCGATCCTCGACGTGGCCATGGCCCGCTTCGAGAGCGACCAGGCGCTCAAGGCCCAACTGCTGGCCCGCGACCAGCAACTGGCGGAGCGCAAGCGCATCGAGCAGGCCAAGGGGTTGTTGATGAAGATGAAGGACTGCAACGAGGAACAGGCCTACACCTTGATGCGGCGCCAGGCCATGAGCCGCCAGCAGAAGCTGATCCAGGTGGCCGAGCAGATCATCGCCATGCATGAAATGCTCGGCTGAAGCCAGGGCCCCGAGGATGTGAGCCCAGCCTCGAGCCCCCCGGGGCCGCTTCGTGGGCAAGCGCCCACAGAGAGGGCGAGTCGATCACAAATGATGCGGTTTGCAGGGGCGTGTGGGAGCGGGCTTGCCCGCGATGGGGCGCGAAGCGGCCCTAGGATCACCCGTTGCCAGCATTCACAGACTCGCCCTCAACCCAACACAAGTTGGCCCGGCTCTTGCTGAACGATACCCACAGGTAGCCAACGGCGGTTGCCCCACTCCCGACAAAGACGTCGCTCCCCCTCCACCTCGGTGGACAGGGAAGCGGCGTCTTTTTCGTTCCGCCCTGCGCAGGCAGGGCATGACTACCGCTGCAACCGCGCGAGGTGTTCGATGAGTACGAGCTTCTGGAAATCCGGGCATGTGCCCACCCTGTTTGCCGCGTTCCTGTACTTCGACCTGAGCTTCATGGTCTGGTACCTGCTCGGCCCTCTGGCGGTGCAGATCGCCGCCGACCTGCAACTGAGCGCCCAGCAACGGGGCCTGATGGTCGCCACACCGATCCTCGCGGGCGCGATACTGCGTTTCGCCATGGGCCTGCTGGTCGATCGCCTGTCGCCGAAGACCGCCGGCCTGATCGGCCAGGTGGTGGTCATCGTCGCCCTGGCCTGTGCCTGGCAACTGGGCGTGAACACCTATGAACAGGCCCTGCTGCTGGGCGTGTTCCTCGGTTTCGCCGGTGCCTCGTTCGCCGTGTCGCTGCCCTTGGCCTCCCAGTGGTATCCACCGCAGCACCAGGGCAAGGCCATGGGCATCGCCGGGGCCGGCAACTCCGGCACGGTGTTCGCCGCCCTGCTGGCGCCCGCCCTGGCCGCAGGCTTTGGCTGGAACAATGTGTTCGGCTTCGCCCTCGTGCCGTTGCTGCTGACCCTGGCGCTGTTCGCCCTGCTCGCCCGCAACGCGCCACAGCGCCCCAAGCCCAAGGCCATGGCCGACTACCTCAAGGCCCTCGGCGATCGCGACAGCTGGTGGTTCATGTTCTTCTACAGCGTCACCTTCGGCGGCTTCATCGGCCTGGCCAGCGCCCTGCCCGGCTACTTCAGCGACCAGTACGGCCTGAGCCCGGTCACCGCCGGCTACTACACCGCCGCCTGCGTGTTCGCCGGCAGCCTGATGCGCCCGCTGGGCGGCGCCCTGGCCGATCGCTTCGGCGGTATCCGCACCCTGCTGGCCATGTACAGCGTGGCTGCAGTGTGCATCGCAGCGGTGGGTTTCAACCTGCCCAGTGCCACTGCCGCCCTGGCCCTGTTCGTCAGCGCCATGCTCGGTCTGGGCGCCGGTAACGGCGCAGTCTTCCAGCTGGTGCCGCAGCGCTTTCGCCAAGAGATCGGGGTGATGACCGGACTGATCGGCATGGCCGGCGGTATCGGCGGCTTCCTCCTGGCCGCCGGCCTCGGCGCCATCAAGCAGCATACCGGTGACTACCAGCTGGGCTTGTGGTTGTTCGCCAGCCTGGGCCTGCTGGCCTGGTTCGGCCTGTACGGTGTCAAGCAGCGCTGGCGCACCACCTGGGGCTCGGCGGCCGTCACCACGGCCCGCATCTGAACGCCGCCCATGGACTTGCGACTGAACTTCGCCCAGGCCAGCGCCACCGGGCCGCGCGTGGAAAACCAGGACGCCCTGCGCCTGGTCACGCCGGCAGCGGAGCTGGCCGCCAGCAAGGGCTACCTCTTCGCCCTCGCCGACGGCGTCAGCCAGTGCGCCGACGGCGGCCTGGCGGCACGGGCCAGCTTGCAGGCGCTGGCCCTGGACTACTACGCCACCCCGGCGACCTGGAGCGTGGCCCAGGCCCTCGATCGCCTGCTGCTGGCACAGAATCGCTGGCTGCGCGCCCAGGGCAACGGCCAGCCCCTGCTGACCACCCTCACCGCCCTGGTGTTGCGCGGGCGCCGCTTCACCCTGGCGCACGTCGGCGATTGCCGCGCCTACCGCTGGCACGACGACCAGTTGCAATGCCTGAGCGAAGACCATGTCTGGGACCAGCCCGGCATGCAGCATGTGCTCAAGCGTGCACTGGGCCTGGACCAGCACCTGCTGGTCGATTACCTGGAGGGCGAGCTGCGCCACGGCGAATGTTTCCTGCTGCTGAGCGATGGGGTGTGGGCAAGCCTGGGGGACCAGCGCATCCGTTCGCTGCTGCGCGAGCAGAGCGACCTGCAGGAGGCCGCCGACACCCTGGTCGCCACGGCCCACCGCTGTGGCAGCCAGGACAACGCCAGCGCCCTGCTGGTGCGGGTCGAACAGCTCGGCCCGACGAACCTCGGCGACACCCTGGCGCAGTTGCAGCAATGGCCGATCCCGGCCGCGCTGCGCCCAGGTCAGTCGCTCGATGGCTGGCACATCGAGGCCTTGCTGTCGCGCAGCCAGCAATCGGTGCTCTACCGCGCCCGTGACAGGCAGGGGCAAGCCTGGCTGCTCAAGACCCTGCCCGCCCACCAGGAAGGTGCCGCCCAGCGCCTGCTGCTGGAAGAGTGGTTCCTGCGCCGGGTCAGCGGCCGACACTTCCCCGAGGTGCATGCCGCCAGCCAGCGCCAGCACCTGTACTACCTGATGCGCGAGTATCCCGGCCAGACGCTGGCCGCCCTGCTGGCCGAGCACGGGCCGCTGTCGTTGGCGCGCTGGCTCGAAGTGGCGCGCCAGTTGCTGCAGGCCGTGGGCATCCTGCACCGGCGCAACCTGCTGCACCGGGACATCAAGCCAGACAACCTGCACCTTGGCGACGACGGCCAGTTGCGCCTGCTGGACTTCGGCCTGGCCTACTGCCCGGGCCTGTCCGAGGATACGCCGCACCTATTGCCCGGCACGCCGTCGTTCATCGCCCCGGAAGCCTTCGAAGGCCAGCCTCCCAGCCCGCGCCAGGACCTCTACGCAGCCGGCGTGACCCTGTACCACCTGCTGACCGGCCACTACCCCTATGGCGAGATCGAAGCCTTCCAGCGCCCGCGCTTCAGCCACCCGGTGAACCCAGCGCGCTATCGCCCCGATGTGCCGGAGTGGCTGCAGCACAACCTGCAGCAGGCGGTGGCCGCAGACCCCGGCCAACGCTTCGAAACCGCCGAACAATGGCTGCTGCTGCTCGAGCGCGGCGACCGCCAGGACTTGCCCGGGCGCCCTCGCCCCCTGCTGGAACGCGAACCACTGAAGACCTGGAGAACCCTGGCGCTGCTTTCCCTGCTGCTGAACCTGATCGTGCTGTTCGCCCTGTTCAAGGGCTGAACGGTGCCTGCCCATGAGGAAAATACGAATGAATGCGAAAGTCTGGCTGGTCGGTGCCGGCCCTGGAGACCCCGAGCTGCTGACCCTCAAGGCCGTGCGTGCGCTGCGACAGGCGCAGGTGGTGCTGGTCGATGACTTGGTCAACCCCGCCATGCTGGAGCACTGCCCAGGCGCCCGGGTCATTGCCGTGGGCAAGCGCGGCGGCTGCCGCTCCACGCCCCAGGCGTTCATCCAGCGCCTGATGCTGCGCCACGCCCGCCAGGGCCGCTGCGTGGTTCGACTCAAGGGCGGCGACCCGTGCATCTTCGGCCGCGGCGGCGAAGAAGCGCTGTGGCTGCAGGCGCGGGGCATCGAGGTGGAGGTGGTGAACGGCATCACCGCAGGGCTGGCCGGCGCGACGCAGTGCGGGATCCCCCTGACCCTGCGCGGCGTCAGCCGGGGCGTGACGCTGGTGACAGCGCATACCCAGGATGACAGCGAAGTGAACTGGCAGGCCCTGGCCGAGGGCGGCACGACGCTGGTGGTGTACATGGGGGTGGCGCGGCTGGAGCATATCCGTCGCGGCCTGCTGGAAGGTGGTATGGCGGCGCACACACCGGTGGCGATGATCGAGAACGCCTCGTTGCCCCAACAGCGGGCGTGCCGCAGCCGGTTGGGTGGGATGACGGACGACGCCCTGGCGTTCGGCCTGCGCAGCCCGGCGATCCTGGTCATTGGCGAGGTCGTGGGCGAATCGGCAGCGCTAGCGGGCGAGTTACGGGCATTGGTGGGTTAGCGAAGCGGCCCCAATAAAACCCCCACCAAAGAAAAACCCGGCCGAAGCCGGGTTTTTCCGTGAAGCATCAAACCAATTACTTGGCCTGGGCTTCGACCTGAGCTTCAACGCGACGGTTGATGGCACGGCCTTCCGAGGTGGCGTTGTCGGCGACCGGACGGGTCTCACCGTAGCCAACCGAATCAACACGGGAGGACTCGATGCCGTACTGCTCGGTCAGGACCTGCTTGACCGCATCGGCACGACGCTCGGACAGTTTCTGGTTGTAAGCGTCAGGACCAACGGAGTCGGTGTGACCTTCAACAGTGGTGGTGGTCTGCGGGTACTGCTTCATGAAGTCAGCCAGGTTCTGGATGTCACCGTAGCTGTTCGGCTTGACCACCGACTTGTCGAAGTCGAACTTGACGTCCAGCTCGACACGTACGACTTCGGCGACTGCTGGGCAGCCGTCGGCGTCAACGGTGACGTTGGCCGGAGTGTCAGGGCACTTGTCGACGTTGTCGCAGACGCCGTCGTTGTCGCTGTCGGCGCAGACTTCGGCAACCGGAGCAGGCGCGACTTCAGCTTGCTTCGGGCTACCGCCGAAGTTCAGGCCGATACCGACGCTCGGTGCCCACTCGGTGTCACCCTGGTCGATGTTGTACTGGGCTTCTACGCCAGCACGGGCGTAGAACATGTCGGTGATGTACCACTTGGCACCGGCGCCGACGTTGGCGAAGGTGGAGTGGTCACGACCGCTGCGACCGGTCTGGCGGATGCTCTGGTGCGAGAAACCAGCCGAAACGTACGGACGGATGGCGTCGTACGGGTTGTTGAAGTGGTAAACGGCGTCCAGGGCGGTGTTGGAGCCCAGGATGTTCTTGCCGTCGTCGCCACGCGCGTTGTGAACTTCGTCGTAGCCCAGGCGCAGTTCGACGTCGTCGGTCAGGAAGTAACCGATCGAACCACCGAACAGGTTACCGTCGTTCTTGAAGTTGCGCTGGCTGTCGAAGAATTCCTTCTTGTAGAAGATCTCGGTTTCGACGGCGCCTTGACCTTGTGCCAGAGCGCCAATCGAAGTGGCGGCTACAAGCGAACCAATGGCCAAGCCCAAGGTGTTTTTCAATTTCATCCGTTAAATCCCCATCTGGTGATAGTTAAGCAGTCCCGACAAACTCCGGGGGACAACTCGTCGGCAAGTCTAGCAGAACTCGCCGGTTGGTTAGAGGTATTTACCAGCCACTAAGTTTCAGTCAACCCGGCAAATTTCTCTCTAAGCTTGTCGAGCGCCCGTTTGTAGCGCATTTTCGTGGCGCTCAGGCCCATGTGCATGATGTCAGCGATCTCCTGGAACTCCAGCTCTGCGACAAATCGTAGCACCAGGATTTCGCGGTCGATCGGGTTGACATGGACCAGCCATTTATCCAGCCCGCCTTTCTCTTCGGCCTTCGGAGCCTTCTCTTCGGACGCCTCTTCGACAGGGTCCAGACTCAGGGCATCCATCAGCCGTCGCTTGCGACGCTCCTTGCGGTACTGGGTAATGCATTCGTTGTAGGTAATGCTGTAGAGCCAGGTCTTGAACTTGGACTTGCCCTCGAAGTTCTTCAGACCGTACAGCACCTTCAGCATCACTTCCTGACAGACATCGTCCGCATCCCGGTCGTTCCCCAGGTAACGCGCACAGACGTTGAACAGGGTCCGCTGGTAGCGCCGCATGAGTTCCTCATAGGCGCGGGTAACGTGATACAGCTCCTCATGCGAACGCGCCACCAACTCCTCGTCGGTGAGCTCGCGGGGGTCATAGCGCATGGGCAGCGAGTGAACTTTATTCAAAACGGATCTGGCCGACAGTCAGGTCAATGTCGCCGCTCGGCCCCCTTGGGCCGTTTTTCGCGGCGGCATACATTAACAGCTTTTGTGCGGTTAGCGGCTATTGACTCGTTGTTCGAGCAATGCTCGATTGGACAGCGACACCAATTCGCCATCATCGGTCAACAGTGTCGTCTTGACCGTACCGATCTCCTCGATCTGCCCTTCGACCTCGCCAATCTGCACCTGTTGGCCCACTTGGTAGAGTTCGCGAACGTAGATGCCGGCCAGGATCTGCCCGGCGATTTCCCGGCTGCCCAGGCCCATCGCCAGTGCAACGGCCAGACCAACGGTAATCAGGCCGATGACGATCACGTGGTTGAGCAGGTCGGTCTTGACCTCCAGCTGGCTGATGGCCACCGAGATGCTGATGATGATCACCAGCCCCTGGACAATACGCCCGACGCCCGCGGCATATTCCAGGCCGATGCCCTCGGCGGCGCCGCGCACCAACCCGTTGACCACCTGCGCCAGGAGCACGCCGGCGAGCAGCACCAGGGCCGCGCCGAACACCTTGGGCAGGTACAGGGCGAGCATGTCGAGGGTCGCCGAGACCCGCTCCAGCCCCAGGGATTCGGCGGCGGACACCAGGAAGATCAGCAGCACGAACCAGTAGACGATCTTGCCGATCAGGGTCGAGATCGGCACCTGGATGCCGACCCGGCCAAGCATCTTGGTCAGCCCGGTACCGCTCATCAGGCGATCCAGGCCAAACTTGGCCAGCAGTTTGGACAACAGCGTATCGAGCAGCTTGGCCACCACGAAGCCGAGCAGCACCACGACCAGGGCACCGAACAGGTTGGGGATGAAGTTCGCCACCTTGGTCCAAAGGGCGGTCATGGCGGTGACCAGGCTCTGGGTCCAGAGATCGAGTTCCATATTCAATCGGCCTTATCAGCTTTTCTGCCAGCGGCAGGGTTGCGGCGCACCGGCGCGACATGCGCCGAGCCATTGTTCACGGCGATCAGCAGCGCCTGGCTCCAGCGGCCCAGCAGACTGAACAGATCGCCCGCGCCGACCTGGCGGTTGGCGGTTTTCAGGACGCGACCCAGGCAGGCGGCGTCGTCGCGGTCATGGCCGGACGGCGATGCCTTGAGCAGGTCACGCAGGGATTCTTCAAACGGATCGTGCATGGGCACCTCGCGCAGTATCTGTCAGAGACGAGGGCGCCGGGCAATGGGTCACACTGGGATGTGGGTCGCATGTTTCAAGACCAGCGCAGGACGACCTTTTCGCGGGCAAGCCCTTGAGAGCGGCGCGGTGGCTGTGGGAACGGGCTTGCCCGCGAAAAGACCGCCCCAGCACACTCCTCATCTATACCCACCGCAAGCGTCGGAACAGCCACCACTGCCCCGCCGCCAGCCCCAGCACCACCAGGCAGGCGAAGAGGAAGCCAAAGGGGCTGTCCGCCCCCGGAATACCGCCGACATTGATGCCCAGCAGCCCGGTGACGAAGCTCATGGGCAGGAAGATGCAGGTGATGATGCCGAAGCGGTACATGGTCCGGTTCATCCGTTCGCTACGCCGCCGGTCCTCGGTCTCCAGCACCAGGGCAGCCCGCTCGCGGGTCAGTTCCAGCTCCTCCAGGTAGCGGATCAGGCTGTTGTTGAGCTCGTTCCAGTAATCGGCGTCGGCATCGGCGAACCAGCTCCACTTGTTGCGCGCCAACTGGGCATAGATGTCGCGCTGCGGGGCGAGGAAACGGCGCAGGCCGGCGGCCCGACGGCGGATCTGTTGCAGGCTGCCCTGGGCAGGGCTATACCGTTCGTCGGATTCCACCTTCTCTTCCTCGAGATCGACCACCTCCGACAGGTCGCTGACCAGGGCCTGGACCTTTTCGGTGAGCAGCTCGCCCATCAGCAGCAACAGCTCGGAGGCCGACTTGGGCCCCCGACCTTCCTCCAACTGCTGGAGGATCTCGTCGCTGGCGCGCAGCGGCCGCAGGCGCAGGGACACGACCCGCTGCGCCTGGGCGAAGATACGCACCGAGACCATGTCCTCGGGCTCGGCCCCCGGGTTGAGGTTGACCCCGCGCAGGAACAGCAGCATCTGCTCGCCAGCCAGCGCCAGCAGGCGCGGCCGGGTGTTTTCCTCCAGCAACAGGTCGCAGGCGAACTCACTCAGGCCGCTGTCGCGCAGCAGCCAGCTGCGGGTCTGCGGATGGCTGCGGTCCCAGTGCAGCCAAAGGCTTTCCTGCGGCTGCAGGTCAAGAGCGTCCAGTTCGGTCCGGGCAATCGTGCGTGCGCCGCCTTTACCATCGAGCACCAGGGCATGCACCAGCCCCCACTGCGCGTTGTCTTCCTCGAACATTCAAGCTCCATCAGCGCCCGCGGCGCGTCACTCCGGCATCTGCAGCGGGCTTGGTGAGACGATCACACCGTTGTTGTCGGCATACACGTATTCCCCCGGGCGGAAGGTCACCCCGGCGAAGGTCACCGGCACGTTGAGGTCGCCGATACCGCGCTTGTCGGTCTTCATCGGGTGGCTGGCCAGGGCCTGGACGCCGACGTCGGTCTGCACCAGCACGTCCACGTCACGCACGCAGCCATAGATCACCAGCCCTTCCCAGCCGTTCTTCGCCGCCTTCTCGGCGAGCATGTCGCCCAGCAGCGCCCGGCGCAGCGAGCCACCGCCGTCGACCACCAGGACCTTGCCCTTGCCATCGAGCTCGACCTGCTCCTTGACCAGCGAGTTGTCCTCGAAGCACTTGATGGTGACGATCTGGCCACCGAAGGAATCGCGACCGCCGAAATTGCTGAACATCGGCTCCAGCACCTGGATCAGGTCGGGGTAGGCGTCGCACAGGTCGGGCGTTACGTAATGCTGCATGGGAAACTCCTGTCAGTCACAACGAAAGGGCGGATCTTGCGGGTTGCTGCCAAGGCTACACCTTGGGTGGTGTCGCAGTCACCCAGGACCGAGCAGTCATGTTTGCGGCGCCTGTACTGGCCCATTCGCGGGCAAGCCCGCTCCCACAGGGACCGCTGCTGAACTTCCGGATTGCGCTGTCCCTGTGAGAGATCACCCAGCGCTGTCGCGCAGAGAACAGAGAGCGAAAGGGCAACGAGAACCCTGTGGGAGCGGGCTTGCCCGCGAATGGGCCAGTACAGGCGCGTAAAACTCAACTGGCAGGCACAGCCTCCGTCACCCCCACCGCCCCGTGCAACGGCGCCAGCGGGTCACGCAGCCAGCGCTCCACCAACGGCCACACCTGCGCCTGGGCCGCCTTGCTGACCAGCATGTCGACATGCCCGAAGGCATCGAAGCCCTCCTCGCGCCCCAGACGCAGGAACTGCTTGTGCCCACCGCCCAGTTGCTCGAACAGCTTGCGACAGGCCCACACCGGATCCTGGTAATCCGCCGCCCCCGCCACGGCCAGCACCGGCACCTCGACCTGCGCCAGCCCTGCCCACCAGTCGTCCTGCTTGTCGCCGAAACGCCCGAACAGGCCATGCCAGCGCAGGCTCTCCAGGGCCAAGCCTATCGGTTCGTCCTCTGGGCCACGCTTGAGCCGTGAGCCGGACAACTGGCCGAAGCGCTTGAGCAGCAGGCGAGCGCTCCAGGCCACCGGCGGTACTTTCAACGGCCAGTAGACCCGACTGACCTGGGTGCCGAAGAACGCCGCGCTGGCCACGCTGCCGGCCTGCAGGTAACCCCCGCCGAGCGCGGCGGCCAGGATGGTGCCGCCAAGGGAGTGACCGATCCAGTGCGCGACCTGCCCGCTCTGCTCCTGGACGAACGCGGCGATCACCGGCAGGTCGAAGCGGGCGTAGTCGGCGACCCGGTTGTAGCGCCAGGCGCGGTTGCGCGGCGACAGGCCGTGCCCCCGCATCTCCGGGATCCACACATCGAAGCCGGCGCGTGCCAGGTAGGCCCCCAGGCCAATCCCCTTGGGCGAGTACCAGAACCGCCGGTTGGAAAAACTGCCATGCAGGAGGATCACCGGCACGCCCTGGGCGCGGGGCTGGTCGGCCAGGCCCAGGCGGGTCATGGCCAGCTCGACGCTGGGGTCGGGGCTGTTGCCGGCCTTGATCCGGTACACGTCTTCGCTGAGGTCGCCACGGCGCTCGGCACTGAGCAGGGCCACGGGGAACAAGGTACTGCTGCTTTGCATAGGTCGATTGCACAAAAAAAGGGCGGGATCCATTGCTGGAACTCGCCCTGGATGAAACCAGGCGGGAGCGCCATGGGGCGCTCCCGCGTTCACTGCCTCATGCCGCGCCCTGGTCCTCGGCCAGGAAGAACCAGGTCTCGAGCACCGAGTCCGGGTTCAGCGACACGCTCTCGATACCCTGCTCCATCAGCCACTTGGCAAGATCCGGGTGGTCCGACGGGCCCTGGCCGCAGATGCCGATGTACTTGCCGGCCTTGTTGCACGCCTGGATGGCGTTGGCCAGCAGCTTCTTCACGGCCGGGTTACGCTCGTCGAACAGGTGCGCGATGATCCCTGAGTCGCGGTCCAGGCCCAGGGTCAGCTGGGTCAGGTCGTTGGAACCGATGGAGAAGCCGTCGAAGTATTCGAGGAACTCGTCGGCCAGCAGCGCGTTGGACGGCAGCTCGCACATCATGATCACGCGCAGGCCGTTGACGCCACGGCCCAGGCCGTTCTCGGCGAGCAGGTCGACCACCTGGCTGGCCTCGCCCAGGGTGCGCACGAACGGCACCATGATCTCGACGTTGGTCAGACCCATCTCGTCGCGCACGCGCTTGAGGGCGCGGCACTCGAGCTCGAAGCAGTCACGGAACGACTCGCTAATGTAGCGCGAGGCGCCACGGAAGCCCAGCATCGGGTTCTCTTCTTCCGGCTCGTACAGCTTGCCGCCGATCAGGTTGGCGTATTCGTTGGACTTGAAGTCCGACAGGCGCACGATGACCTTTTTCGGGTAGAAGGCCGCAGCCAGGGTGCTGATGCCCTCGACCAGCTTCTCGACGTAGAAACCGACCGGGTCGTTGTAGCCGGCGATGCGCTTGTCGACGCTTTCTTTCAGGTCCGCCGGCAGGCCGGCATAGTTCAGCAGTGCCTTGGGGTGCACGCCGATCATGCGGTTGATGATGAATTCCAGGCGCGCCAGGCCGACACCGGCGTTGGGCAACTGGGCGAAGTCGAAAGCGCGATCCGGGTTGCCGACGTTCATCATGATCTTGAACGGCAGCTCCGGCATGGCATCGACCGAGTTCTGCTTGACGTCGAAGCCCAGCTCGCCTTCGAAGATGAAGCCGGTGTCGCCTTCGGCGCAGGACACGGTCACGCCCTGGCCGTCCTTGAGCACCTGGGTGGCGTTGCCGCAACCGACCACGGCCGGGATACCCAGTTCACGGGCGATGATCGCCGCGTGGCAGGTACGCCCGCCACGGTTGGTGACGATGGCGCTGGCGCGCTTCATGACCGGTTCCCAGTCCGGGTCGGTCATGTCGGAGACCAGCACGTCGCCCGGCTGCACCTTGTCCATTTCCGATACGTCGTTGATCACACGGACCTTGCCGGCGCCGATGCGCTGGCCGATGGCACGGCCCTCGACCAGGACGGTGCCCTTTTCCTTGAGCAGGTAGCGCTCCATGACATTGGCGCTGGCGCGGCTCTTCACGGTCTCCGGGCGCGCCTGGACGATGTACAGCTTGCCGTCGTCACCGTCCTTGGCCCATTCGATGTCCATCGGGCGCTGGTAGTGCTGCTCGATGATCATCGCCTGCTTGGCCAGTTCGCTGACTTCGGCATCGCTCAGGCAGAAGCGCGCGCGGTCGGCACGGTCGACTTCGACGGTCTTGACCGAGCGGCCGGCCTTGGCTTCGTCGCCGTAGACCATCTTGATGGCCTTGCTGCCCAGGTTACGGCGCAGGATGGCCGGACGGCCGGCCTGCAGGGTGCTCTTGTGCACGTAGAACTCGTCGGGGTTGACCGCGCCTTGTACCACGGTCTCGCCCAGGCCGTAGGCGCCGGTGATGAACACCACGTCACGGAAGCCCGACTCGGTGTCGAGGGTGAACATCACGCCGGCGGTACCGGTTTCCGAACGGACCATGCGTTGCACGCCGGCGGACAGGGCGACCAGCTTGTGGTCGAAGCCCTGGTGCACGCGGTAGGCGATGGCGCGGTCGTTGAACAGGGAGGCGAAGACCTCCTTGGCGGCGCGGATGACGTTGTCGACGCCACGGATGTTCAGGAAGGTTTCCTGCTGGCCGGCGAAGGACGCGTCCGGCAGGTCCTCGGCGGTGGCCGAGGAGCGCACGGCGACGGCGAGATTGGGGTTGCCCTTGCTCAACTCGGCGAAGGCGCTGCGGATCTCGGCGTCCAGGCGCGGGGGGAATTCGGCGTCCATGACCCACTGGCGGATCTGCGCGCCAGTCTTGGCCAGGGCGTTGACGTCGTCGACGTCCAGCGCATCGAGCGCGGCGTGGATGCGGTCGTTCAGGCCGCTCTGTTCGAGAAAATCGCGGTACGCCTGAGCCGTAGTGGCAAAGCCGCCCGGCACCGAGACGCCGGCACCTGCGAGGTTACTGATCATCTCGCCCAGGGATGCGTTCTTGCCCCCCACATGCTCTACATCATGGACGCCGAGCTTATCGAGGGAAACTACGTACTCTACCAAGGTGATCTCTCCACTAACTGTATTGGAAAAGCTCAAGGGCGCCCGCCTGCCTGCTCAGACTTGGCCGGACGCTTGTGGCCTGGACCTGGAAAATAAGTGAGAATGCCGAACAACCGTGTTCGGCAAACCGAACGTATCATACTCCAGAAAACTTCGGCAGCTTAAGGCCCAGGGTGCAAATGAAACGATCCGCGTTCTTCATCTCCGACGGTACCGGCATCACTGCAGAAACGCTGGGGCAAAGCCTGCTCGCACAATTCGATAGCATTCCTTTCAATAAATTCACCCGCCCGTACATCGACACCCCGGACAAGGCGCGGGCCATGGTCGAGCAGATCAATGCCGCGGCCGAGCGCGACGGGATGCGGCCGATCATCTTCGACACCATCGTCAACCAGGACATCCGCGAGATCCTGGCCACCTCCAACGGCTTCATGATCGACATCTTTTCGACGTTTTTGTCCCCGCTGGAGCAGGAATTGACCGCCCATTCGTCGTATAGCGTGGGCAAGTCCCACTCGATCGGCGGCAATTCCAACTACATGGAGCGTATCGAGGCGGTCAACTTCGCCCTGGACAACGACGACGGCGCGCGTACCCGCTACTACGACAAGGCCGACCTGATCCTGGTGGGCGTGTCGCGTTGCGGCAAGACCCCCACCTGTCTATACATGGCCATGCAGTTCGGCATCCGCGCCGCCAACTACCCGCTGACCGAGGACGACATGGAGCGCCTGCAGTTGCCGACGGTGCTGAAGAAGTACCAGGACAAGCTGTTCGGCCTGACCATCGACCCCGACCGCCTCACCGCCATCCGCCACGAGCGCAAGCCCAACAGCCGCTACTCCAGCTTCGCCCAGTGCGAGTTCGAGGTACGCGAGGTGGAAAACCTGTTCCGCCGGGAGAACATCCCCAACATCAACTCCACGCACTTCTCGGTCGAAGAGATCGCGGCGAAGATCCTGGTAGAGAAAGGCGTGGAGCGGCGGTTCAAGTAAGCGGCAAGAAAAAGCAGCGGTGCCGGGGCCCGCACCGTCTCAAGCCAGAAAGCTGCAAGCAAGACCAACGCGGTCTGCTTGCAGCTTGTCGCTTCAGTTGGCCGGCAGAACCGCCGCCTGCCCGCTCATGGCCAGGTCCACCAGCTCACGGTTGGCCACCGCGTACATGGCGTAGTCGGTGCCGGTGGCGTTGCGCAGGTCCTCGAGCATGGCACGCCAGCGCTCCACCATCACCCGGTGCTGCTCGATCCACAGGGCCACGCGGGCGTCCATGTCCTCCGGCGCATCGGCCATCTGCAGCACGGAAATGGTGATGGCGCGCTGCTGCAGGTCGATATCGTCGCGGTACGCCTCGCGGGCCAGGGCCTGCCAGTTGTTCTCCACCGACAGGTTGCTGATCTCCTGCAGGTACCAGGTCAGGTCCAGGGCACTGCCCACGGCGAAGAACGCCTTGGCCACCAGGGCCGGGTCGCGGCCGGTGACGTCCGAAGCCTCGATGATCGGCAGCAGGGTGTACAGGTGGGTGGTGCCGGCGACCATGCGCGCCAGCAGCTCCGGCACCCCAGCCTCGACGAAGCCCTGGTAGCGCTGCTGCCAGCGTTCGCGGGTCGGGCCCTCCAGCAGTTCGTCGAGCTTGAGCCCCAGTTGGGCGATCTTCGGCCCGAAATGGGCCACGTCGCGACCGGCATCCTGCTCGTTGCGACGGCTGCGCAGGAACCAGCGGGTGGCGCGGCGGCCCAGGCGCATCAGCTCGTCCATCAGGGTCAGCTGGATCTCGGCCGGTACCTGGTAGTCCAGGGCCTCGATCTGGCGGAACCAGTGCGGCAGGTGGAAGATGTCGCGCACGATCACATAAGCCCCGGCGACGTTGGCCGGGCTCATGCCGGTGGACTCCTTCAGGCGCTGGACGAAGGTGATGCCCATGTTGTTGACCAGGTCGTTGGCGATCTGGTTGCTGACGATCTCGCGCTTGAGGCGGTGGCGGCGCATGGCCTCGGCGAACTTGCTGACCAGCGACGGCGGGAAGGCGGTCTCCATGTCGCGGGTCAGGTAGTCGTCGTCCGGTACCAGCGACTTGAGCAACTGCTCCTTGAGGTCGATCTTGCTGTAGGAGATCAGCACCGACAGCTCGGCGCGGGTCAGGCTCTGGCCCACGGCCAGGCGCTCGGCCAGCAGCTCCTCCGACGGCAGGAACTCGATGGCCCGGTCGAGCTTGCCACGCCCCTCCAGGTCGGCCATCAGGCGCTTGTACTCGGCGATCCGCTCGCGGGCGCGACGGGCCGCCAGCGACAGGGCCTGGGTCTGCTTGTAGTTGTTGCCCAGCACCAGGCCGGCGACTTCGTCGGTCATGCTGCCCAGCAGTTGGTTGCGCTGCTTCTCGGTCATGTCGCCACCCTGCACCACTTCGTTGAGCAGGATCTTGATGTTGACCTCGTGGTCGGAGCAGTCCACCCCGCCGGCGTTGTCGATGAAGTCGGTGTTGGTGGCACCGCCGTTGAGGCCGAACTCGACCCGGCCAAGCTGGGTCATGCCCAGGTTGCCGCCCTCGCCCACCACCTTGCAGCGCAGCTCGTCGCCGTTGACCCGCAGGGCATCGTTGGCCTTGTCGCCGACATCGGCGTGGCTCTCGCTGCTGGCCTTGACGTAAGTGCCGATACCGCCGTTCCACAGCAGGTCGACCGGGGCCTTGAGCAGTGCGTGCAACAGTTCGGTCGGCGTCAGGCGGTCAGCCTCGATGGCGAAACGTTCCTTCATCTGCGGGCTGATGGCGATGCTCTTGGCACTGCGCGGGAAGATCCCGCCGCCTTCGGACATGATGCTGGTGTCGTAGTCGCTCCAGGCCGAGCGCGGCAACTCGAACAGGCGCTTGCGCTCGACGAAGCTGGTGGCCGGGTCCGGGTTCGGATCGATGAAGATGTGCAGATGGTTGAACGCCGCGACCAGCTTGAGCTTGTCGGACATCAGCAGGCCGTTGCCGAACACGTCGCCGGCCATGTCGCCGATACCGATCACGGTGATCGGGTCTTCCTGCACGTTGATGCCGCGCTCGCGGAAGTGGCGCTGCACGCCGACCCAGGCACCACGGGCGGTGATGCCCATCTTCTTGTGGTCGTAGCCGGCCGAGCCGCCCGAAGCGAAGGCATCGCCCAGCCAGAAGCCATAGTCGATGGCGATACCGTTGGCGATGTCGGAGAAGGTCGCGGTGCCCTTGTCCGCCGCCACCACCAGGTAGGGGTCGTCGTCATCGTGGCGGACCACATTGGCCGGCGGCACCACGCCGCCGTCCTTGAGGTTGTCGGTGATGTCCAGCAGGCCCGAGATGAAGATCCGGTAGCAGGCGATGCCTTCGGCCTGGATGTCGTCACGGCTGCCGCCCAGCGGCAGACGGCGCGGCAGGAAGCCGCCCTTGGCACCGACCGGGACGATCACCGAGTTCTTCACCTGCTGGGCCTTGACCAGGCCGAGCACCTCGGTGCGGAAGTCTTCCTCGCGGTCCGACCAACGCAACCCACCACGGGCAACGTTGCCAAAGCGCAGGTGCACGCCCTCGACCCGTGGCGAATAGACGAAGATCTCGAACTTCGGCACCGGCTTGGGCAGCTCGGGGATCAACTTCGGATTGAACTTGAAACTGAAGTACGGCTTGTTCTGGCCATTGGCGTCCGGCTGGTAGAAGTTGGTGCGCAGGGTGGCCTTGATCAGGTCCAGGTAGCGACGCAGGATGCGGTCCTCGTTGAGCACCTGGACCTCGTCCAGGGCGCTGAGGATGGCCTGTTCCAGGCGCTGCTGCTTGTCGTCCAGGTCATCCTGGGTGAGCTTGCGCGCCAGGTAGAAGCGGGTCTTGAACAACCGGGTCAGCTCGCGAGCGATGTCGGTGTGGTTGTTCAGGGTCGCGGCGATGTAGCCCAGGTCGAAGCCCAGGCGGATCTGCTTGAGGTAGCGGGCGTAGGCGCGCAGCAACGCCACGTCGCGCCATGGCAGGCCGGCGGTGAGCACCAGGCGGTTGAAGGCGTCGTTCTCGGCGTCGCCCTTGACGATGTGGATGAAGGCGTCCTGGAGGATGTCGTTGAGTTGCTGGATGTCCAGCTCCATGCCTTCGCTGTAGGTGAAGGCGAAGTCGTGGATCCAGAACTCACGGCCACTGGCGTGACGCAGGCGATAGGGGAACTCGCCGAGCACGCGCAGGCCGAGGTTCTCCAGGATCGGCAGCACGTCCGACAGGGCCAATGGCGTGTCGGCGTGGTACAGCTTGCAGTGCAACTGGCGCTCGCTGAGCTGGGTCAGCGGTTGGTAGAAGCTCATCGCCAGCGGCTTGCTCTCGGACAATGCCAGCACGTGCTGCATGTCGACCACCGCCGAATGGGCGGCGAAGCGCTCGCGGTAGCCGGCCGGGAAGCCCTTGGGGAAGTCGGCGAGGATGTTGGTGCCCTGGGCCTCGCCGAAGTTCTCGATGACCAGCGCCGAATAGTCGTCGTGCCACGAACGGCAAGCCTGGATCACCTCGTTCTCCAGCTGCTGCGGGTCGATGTCGATGCGGTTCTTCGGATCGACCCGCAGGATCAACTGCACCCGCGCCAGCACCGACTCGGAGAAGAACGTCCAGAACTCGCAGTCGCTGGCCTTCAGGCGCTCCATCAGCACCTGCTGGATCTTCTGCCGCACCTCGGTGGAGTAGATCTCCCGCGGTACATAGGCCAGGCAGTAGCAGAAGCGCCCGTACGGGTCCTTGCGCAGGAACACGCGGATCTTGTTGCGTTCCTGGATCTGCACGATGGCCATGACGGTGCTGAACAACTCGTCGATCGGCGTCTGGAACAGGTCGTCGCGCGGCAGCACCTCCAGCACCTGGGCCAGTTCCTTGCCCAGGTGGGCCTTGGGATCGAAGTGCGAGCGGCGCTCGATCTCGGCCACCTTGCCACGGATGTAGGGGATGGTGCGCACGCTCTCGCCGTACACCGAGGAGGTGTACAAGCCCATGAAACGGCACTCCTTGACCACCTTGCCGTCGTCGTCGATCTGCCGGATCGACACGTAGTCGGGGTAGGCCGGACGGTGCACGCGGCTGGGTTGCGAGGCCTTGGCGAACGACAGCAGGCGCGGCTCGCGCAGGTAGGCGACGGCGTAGTCCTCGATGCGCAGGTCATCGATGCCGAGCCCGGCGCGCAGCAGGCGGGTCAGGCCAAGGAACGAGCCCTCGTCGTAGACCAGGTGGCCACCATCGGCGTCCGACTCGACGGTGAATTCCTCGTAGCCGAGGAAGGTGAAATGGTTGTCCAGCAGCCACGCCAGGAAGCTCTGCACCTCGGCCTTGTCATGCTGCTCTGGGCCGAACCCGGTCTGCTCCACCAGCGCCAGCAGGTCGCGGACCTTGGCCTTCATCGGCTCGAAGTCGTCCACCGCCACCCGCACCTCGGCCAACACCTGGTCCAGCTCGCGGGTCAGGGTGTTGAGCTCGGCGGCGTTGGCGCAGCGGTCGATCTCCAGGTACATCAGCGACTCGTGGCTGATGCCCTCGCCCTGGGTGCCCTTGGGCAGCAGCTCGAGCAGCTCGCCCTTGGCCCCACGCCGCGCGCTCAGCACCGTGGTCTGCAGGGTGTGGATGCTGTAGCCGCGACGGTTGAGCTCGGTGCGCACCGAATCGACCAGGAACGGCAGGTCGTGGTGCAGCACCTCGACCACGGTGTGGGTCGACTGCCAGCCGTGGCGTTCGTAGTCGGGGTTGTAGACCCGCACCTGTGGCTGCGCAGGGTCGAAGCGTTCGATGATGCGCCAGGCAGAGAGGGTGCAGCCGGCCAGGTCGGACAGCCTGCGCTGGGTGAGTTCGTCCAGAGAGATGATGCCGAAGAACTGTTCGGCGAACAGGGCCACTTGTGGCAGTGCCTGTTCGCTGATGTGCTGCGCCAGGGCCGCTTGCAGTTGATGCTGGAAGTCGGCTTTGCTGGCTGCGGTGAAGAACGCCATCTGTGGTACTCCGCTTGGGCTTTGTTATGTGTGAAGCGTCGCGTGCGTCCGCCGTGTACGGATCAACGATAGCCAACCCGTGGCGACAGGACGATGAAAACCAGGCGTTTGGACGTGACCGGCACGCCCATCCGTTCCATGGATGGGCACCTGCAAAGACGACTGCCGCCTCGGGCCGTGGCTTTACGGGTGACCATCGACTGGGCAGCTTAACGACTGAGCGGTCATCACGGCTTGCAGCGCTGCGACAATTTCGGTCAAGGGCCGGTAACTTTCCGTTTATGGATGTTCGCGGGGCTGTCAGAATGGCCTTTCGTCCCCCGACCCCGCCCCATGCAACGG